>JANXSB010000288.1 GCA_025352865.1 Chthoniobacter sp.
CCGCGGCTTCCGCATCGAGCCCGCGGAGATCGAGGCGCAGCTCCGCCAGCATCCAGCCGTGGCGCAGTGCGCGGTGCTGCCGAAGGTGAACCCGTCCGGCGAGAAAGTGCCTGTCGCATATCTCGTGCGACGGCCCGGACACCCCGCCGTCAGCGAGGCGGATTTCCGGCAGTATCTCGTGCGGAATCTGCCGCCACCTTTCGTGCCCTATCAATGGTTCTGGCTCGGCGCGCTGCCGCTCACGCCCAATGGCAAACTCGACCATCGCGCCCTGCCCGAGCCGACTGTCGAGACGCAGCCGATGCGCGAATTCATCGCGCCGCAGAGCGACGTGGAAACGCGGCTCGTCGCGCTTTGGGAGGAGGTGCTGATGCGCAAACCCATCGGCGTTCGCGACGACTTCTTTGACCTCGGCGGACACTCGCTCGTCGCCATTCAGCTCATCGGGAGGATGCGCGAGGCGTTTCATATCGACCTGCCGATCCATCGCCTTTTCAGCACGCCGACCATCGCCGGCATCGCCGAATTCATCGCCGCGCACCAAGCGCCGCCGCCTGCAAAGCCGCTCCAGAGCCTGATCGCCATCCAGCGGGGCGACGCGCGGCAGCGTCCGTTTTTCCTCGTGCCGGGCGGCTGGGGCGCGGAGGTCGAGTTCCTTGTCTATGGCGTGCTCGCGCGCCACGTCGGCGCGGATCAGCCGCTTTACGGATTGAAGGCGCGCGGCTCGGACGGCGTCGCCACGCCGCATCACGATCTCTCCGAAATGGTCGCCGACTACGTGGCAGAAATCCGCGCGCACCAGCCCCACGGGCCGTATCTCATCGGCGGCGAGTGCGTAGGCGGAGTCGCCGCCTACGAGATCGCGCGGACGCTGGAGGCGCAGGGTGAAAAGGTCGCCCTGCTCGTCCTCCTCGGCACGAGGCCGCCGGGCGCGGCGGCACTACGACGCTTCCACTCGTGGGATCGCGCGAAGGACCAGAAACGTTTTTGGGACGTGCGGATTGCGCAACCCTTTCACGACCACATGGCGAATCTTTCGCAACTGCCGCTCGGTGGAAAACTGAAATACCTGTGGATTCGTGCGACTCGCGAACGCGGCTGGAGCCATGCCAACGGGGCGACACCCGAGCCGCTCGATTCTCGCAAAGTCCTCGCGCACTACCCGCGGATGCTCATGGGCCACAAGCTCGGCGCGTATCGCGGAAAGGTCACGCTGCTGATCGACGAAACGTCGCACGGCAAAGTGGAGAACTTCGGCTGGCAGGCCGTGCATCACGGCGAGTTGGAGGTTCACGTCCTGCCTGGCACCCATCTCTCCTACATCCGCGAATTCGCCGCGAAAGCCGCCGCGAAGCTCCGCGAAATCATCAAGCGATCAAACCACACCAAGCCATGATCGTCGCCCTCGAAAACTGGCAGTCCACCCGCGAACCCGCGCCGCTCTGCGCGGGCGAAGTGCATCTCTGGCGCGCGCCTCTCGATCCCACGCCGGAGCTGAGCGCGACGCTGTCGCCGGACGAATGGCTGCGCGCGAGCCGGTTTCATTTTGAGCGCGACCGCGCGCGCTTCATCGCCACGCGCGGTCTGCTGCGCACGATCCTCGCGCGCTACGCGGACACGGATGCGGCCGCGTTGAAATTCGCCGCGGGAGCGCACGGCAAACCCGCACTCGAGGGCCTCGCCACCTCGCTGCGCTTTAATCTCAGCCATTCGGACGACCTCATGCTGCTCGCCGTCACCCATGTCCGCGAGGTCGGCGTTGATCTGGAATTTATGCGCGCAAATCTTCCGTTTGAAACGCTGGCCGACCACTACTTCGATCCCGAGGAAGCTTGGGATCTGCGCCTGTTGCCGGCGGCGCAGCGCGCGTGGAAATTCTACGACACGTGGACCTGCACCGAGGCGCGCTTGAAAGCGGGCGGCACCGGCCTCGCGAATGGTTTCCAAGTCGTCGAGCCCGACCGCTGGTCGCTGCTCAAACTCACACCCGCCGCGGGCTACACCGCGGCGCTCGCCGTCGAGGGCGGCGATTTCCAACTGGAATGCTGGTCATGGCCGAAGTGATGCCCACCTCTAGCTACGAAGTCGTCATCGAGCCATCGCGCGGCTGGATGAAAATCGATTGGCGCGAGCTGTGGGAATACCGCGATCTGCTCGTGCTGCTCGTGCAGCGCGACTTTATCTCGCGCTACAAGCAGACGATCCTCGGCCCGCTCTGGCACTTGATCCAGCCGCTGATCACGACCGCCGTTTTCGTCGTCTTCGGGCGCGTGGCCGGCATTTCCACCGATCAGATTCCGCAGCCGCTTTTCTATCTCTGCGGCCTGCTCGGGTGGAATTATTTCTCGCAAAACATCGCCACCGGCGGCGCGACCTTCATCAACAACGCCGGCCTGTTCGGCAAAGTTTATTTCCCGCGGCTCATCGTCCCCGTGTCCGTCATCGTCGCCAATCTCATCGCCTTCGCGCTCCAGCTCATCCCCTTCCTGCTCTTCCTCGCCTACTACAAATTCTGCACGACGCAGGCGGACGCGGTGCATGTCACCTGGCTGGTGCTCCTCGCGCCGCTGCCGCTGTTCCAGACGGCGCTCCTGAGCCTCGGCGTGAGCCTGTGGATGTCCGCCTCGACGGCAAAATTCCGCGACCTCATCCACGTCAATCAGCTCATCATCCAGCTCTGGATGTTCGCCACGCCGATCATCTATCCGCTCTCCAAAGTCCCCGACCGCTGGAAGTGGGTCATCTGGGCGAATCCGATGTCGGTGCCCGTCGAGGCTTTCCGCATCTGCTTCCTCGGCCGCGGCACGCTCGGCCCGACGGAAATTGTCATCTCGGTCGCGAGCACGCTGCTGATCCTCGCGACCGGGCTCGCGGTGTTTCAGAAAGTCGAAAAAACCGTGGTCGATTCCGTATGAAACCCGTCGTCGAAGTCCACAACCTCTCGAAACTTTATCGCCTCGGCGCGATTGGCGCATCGAGCCTGCGCGAGTCGGTCGAGGGGCTGCTCGGAAAGAAGCGCAACGGCGCGACGCCAGCGCCGGAGAGCGCGCACAAAAAACCGATCGCCGACGACCGCATCGGTCCCGTGCCGAATTCATTCTGGGCGTTGAAAGACGTTTCGTTTTCGGTGAACGCGGGGCAGATCGTCGGCGTGGTGGGCCGCAACGGCGCGGGCAAATCCACGCTCCTGAAACTGCTCTCACGCATCACCGAGCCGACCAGCGGGCGGGCCATCCTGCGCGGGCGCGTGGTCTCGCTGCTCGAGGTCGGCACCGGCTTTCATCCCGAACTTTCGGGCCGCGAAAACATCTTTCTCAACGGCGCAATTCTCGGCATGCGGCGCGCGGAGATTGCGAAGAAATTCGAGGAGATCGTCGAGTTCGCCGAGGTGGGAAAATTCATCGACACGCCGGTGAAGCGGTATTCGAGCGGGATGTTTGTGCGCCTCGCCTTTGCCGTGGCCGCGCACCTCGAACCCGAGATTCTGCTCATCGACGAAGTGCTCGCCGTGGGCGACGCGGGCTTTCAGAAAAAGTGCCTCGGCAAGATGGGCGAAGTGGCTTCTCAGCAGGGGCGCACGGTCTTTTT
>JANXSB010000295.1 GCA_025352865.1 Chthoniobacter sp.
GTACAGACCGAGGTGCGCGTCAGCGCCGGGTCTGTGCGAACTGACGCGACGGTGAATTACCGCATCCTCCGCGCGGGCGTGACCGCGCTCGAAATCCTCGTCCCCGACAACCAGCAGGTGCTCGCGGTGAACGGCCAGAACCTCAAGGAATGGACGCTCAAACCCGAGGCCGGTGCGCAGCGGTTGCACGTCGATCTGCACACCGCGGCGAAGGATACCTATCAGCTCGCGATCCGCATGGAATCAGCGCTCCCCGCGCTTCCTCAGACCGTGAAACTCCCGCTGATCCAAACGCAAAACGTCGAGCGGCAGAGCGGCGCGATCTCCGTCTCGGCAGACGGCGAACTCGTCGTGGAAGTCGGCGCGCTCGAAGGGCTCACGCAGCAGGCCGTGGCCGTGGCGAAAGATGGCAAGACCGCCGCCGGGCTCGTCGGCAGCTACCGCTATTTGCGGTTGCCGTACACGGGCAGCGTCACGGTTTCGGAAGCGAAACCGCTGGTCGAAGTCGCGGGTGAAACGCTCCTCCGCATCACGCCGGAGATACAGGAACTCACCGCGCGTTTCGACTACACCGTGAAAAAGGCGGGCATCTTTTCCACGCAGATCGAGCTGCCCGCGGGCTTCGCGCAGGCCGAGGCCGCGGGCGAGCAGATCGAAAGCGCGACCGTGCAGGACGTGGCGGGAAAGAAAATGCTCAACGTGAAATTCGCCACACGCCGCATCGGCAGTTTCAACTTCATCGTCACCGCCGAACTCCCGCGCGCGAAGCCCGACGAAGCCGTGAGCGTGCCTGTCTTTGTACCGCAAAATGTCGAGCGCATCGAGATGCGAGTCGGCCTCGCCATCCACGTCAGCCTCAAGGCGAACACCGTCGATAAAGGCGACCTGCGCGAGGAGGACATCCGCAATCTCGGCGGCATCCCGATCAAGGACGCGGGCGCGACGCCGCTCACGCTCGGCTTCCGCTACCGCGGTGCGGCCAAGCCCGCGCAGGTGCAGTTTGAGCTGCGCAAATCGCGCGTCTCCGCCGAGGTGCTGGCGCTCGTGGAAGTCCGCGAGGCCTTGATCCGCAGCTCGTGGACGATCGCCTACAATGTCGAATACGCGGGCGTGAATGAGTTCTCCATCGAGATGCCCAAAGCCATCGGCGACGACGTGCAGATCGACGGCGCAAACATCAAGGAGCGCATCAAAACCGACGGCAAAGACGCGCAGGGCCAGCCCAGCGGCGCGGTCGTCTGGCGCGTCGTCTTGCAGGACAAAGTGCTTGGCGGATACGAGCTGCACCTTTCGCACGACACCGCTCGCGGCGAGCAAAAGCCGGGACAGGTCGCGCAGGTCGCGCTCACGGAAATCAAGCCGCTGAATCTTTTCCGCGAAACCGGCCAGGTCGCGGTCATCAAGGACGGCAACCTCGAATTCACCAAGACCGACGCGAAGGGGCTCGAAGTCATCGACCCGAAGGAACTGCGCGAGGCGCTGCAAAGCGACGGCGTCTTTCTCGCCTACAAATACAGCGCGCATCCCGTCGCGCTGAAGCTCGACGTTTCCAAAAACTTCTATCTCGACGTGCCCTCCGCAGTCGTGAGCTACGCCGTGCTCACGAGCGTGATCGCCGAGGATCAGGCGGAGACGACCGAGGTGATTTATTGGGTGCGGAATAACTCGCAGCAGTTTTTTTCCATTCAGCTCCCGACCAAGGCGGGCAAAGCCGCGAAGTTGCTCAGCGACGCCTTCGTCAACGGCGAACCGCAGCAGCCCTCGAAGCGGCCCGACAAAAACGAACTGCTCATCCGCCTCCCCGCGCGCCAGGACGGCGACGAGGTTTTCGCCGTGCGCTTCGTCTATGAAGTGCCCAGCCCGAAACCCGGCGAACGCCTCGGCTGGCACGGCGCGCTCGACATTCAGCCGCCGAAGCTCAGCGACACCGAGGTCATGCAGACGAAGTGGACGCTCTATCTGCCGGCGGATTTTCGCTACGTGAAATTCGACGGCTCAATGCGTGAGACCATCGGCAAGCGCGGGTGGGATCGATTCTGGTCGCGCATCCGCCTTTTCGTCCCGCGGGTCGGCCCGCCGTCCCTCGGCGTCAGCGACCCCGCGACCTCCGAGCCGCCCGAATTGCCCGCAGTGAAGACTGCCGGTTTCGACACGCAGATTCAAAAGGAAGGCTCTCGCGTCACGCTCCGCCGCCTCGACGCGCCCGCCGAAATCCGCGCCTCCTACCGCGGCAAAACCTACGCCGCGACCATCGAGGCCGTCGCCTGCCTGCTCGCGCTTTTCGGCGGCCTCCGCCTGCTCGGCCGCCCGCGCCAGACGCAGTTCGCGTATTTCACGTTCATCGGCCTCGGCGCGCTCATCGTGGCCGGTGCGGTGAACCCGCGCGCCGCTGGTTTTTGGCAGGCGATTTACGTCGGCGTGTTTCTCTCCGCGCTCGTCTGGCTGGTGTGCGGATTTTGGCAATGGCTGCGCACCACCCCCGCCACCGCCGCCCGCCTTTTCGCCCGCAAACCCGCGCCGCCAGAGCGTCCGCCGTCGGTCTATCCCCCGCCGATGCCACCCGAACCGCCCGCCGGTGACGCCCCTGGCGGCGCAGCCACCGCATCGTAAAAGCCCACCGTCATTCTGAACGAAGCGAAGAATCGCTGACTGAAACCCGCACGTCACTTCCGCCGCTTCGCGAACCAATGCGCGACACCTTTTGGGCCTACATCATGACCGATAAAATGCAGACCACGCTTTACACCGGAATCGCCAACGACCTCGAACGCCGCGTGTGGGAGCACCGTTTTCCCGAAACGAAAAGGAGCTTTACCGCGCGCTACGGCATCAA
>JANXSB010000358.1 GCA_025352865.1 Chthoniobacter sp.
GGTCTGGTCGCTCTACGATCGATTCTACGACGCGATTCGCGCGGTGGACGCGGACCATGTCGTGATGATGGAAGGCGCGGGAGGTGCGGGCGTTGGCAATTCGTATTGGAGCGTGGACACTCTGCCTGCGCCGTCGTTGTGGGGCTGGACGAATGTCGCCTACCAGACGCACGCGTATGCGCTCGACGGCGGCACCGGCGCGGAAGGCACGGCGCAGTGGCAGGTCACGCAGCTTTCCTACCACGGCGTGCCGATTCTCGTCGGCGAATTCAACCTCGGCGACCGCGAGCTTTACGGCGTGCAATTGTGGGATGACCACGACCTCAACTGGACTTCGTGGACCGCAAAAGCGCGGCATTGGACGGACAGCAATTGGGGCATCTACGAAGTGACGCAGTGGCCGGGGAGTCCGAATCTGCAGACGGCTTCCGCGAGCCAGATTCTTTCCGACTACGCGACGGTGACGACTGCCGGGCACTTCGTTTTGCAGACGACGCTGGGCGGTGTCTTCGGCTCGCCGCTGCTCGCAAACGATCGCTACACGACCACGCCCGGCACCGCGCTTTACGTCGCGCCCGCGCAAGGCGTGCTCGCGAACGACGCCGACCCGAATCTGGGCCAGTCGGGAATCACGATGCACGCGTATCAAGTCGATGCGCCCGCGCACGGCACGCTCACGCTTTACGACGACGGCTCGTTTTACTACGTGCCCGCCGCCGGCTTCACCGGCACCGACACGTTCCGCTATTTCGTTTGGGATAATCGCAACGACTCCGCGAACGTCGCCACGGTCTCGCTCACTGTCGTGCCGCTGCCCGCAGGCTGGATCTCCGCTGACATCGGCACGCCCGGCCTTTCCGGCGGCGCGGCCTTCAACGTCGGCGACGCGACGTGGACTGTCCGCGGCGGCGGCGCGGACATCTACGGCACGAGCGACCAGTTCCAATATGCGATGCAGGATTTCGCTGCCGATGGCGCACTCGTCGCGCGGGTCACGTCGGTGGAAAACACGAACACCTCCGCAAAGGCCGGTGTGATGATGCGCAGCTCGACGGGCAACGGCTCGCGTTACGCTTTCGTTTTCGCGACGCCGAGCGGCGTCTATTTTCAAACGCGCACCGCGACGGGCGGGAGCGCGGGCACCGTCGGTTCCGCCGTCGTCACCGCGCCGGTGTGGCTGAAGCTCACGCGCAGCGGCACGACTTTCATCGGCTGGTGGAGCAGCGACGGCACGACATGGACTGTGCTCGGCACGCAGACGCTCACGATGTCCGCGACGCCGAAAGCGGGCCTCGCCGTCACCGCGCACGATGACACGAAGCTGAACACGAGCGCGTTCGCGAACGTCGCGCTTTTGACGTTCACCGGCTTCACCGCGTGGCAGTATCAAAACTTTACCGCCGCGCAGCTCAGCAACTCCGCCTTCAGCGCCCCGCTCGCCGACGCCAACAATGACGGCGTGAAAAATCTCCTCGCCTACGCCGCCGGCCTTTCCCCGTGGACGCTCGCGACCGCCGCAAACGGCGGCCGGCCTATCGCCACAAACACCAGCGGCCACCTCACGGTCACCTTCACCCGCAGCACCGCCAACACCGACCTCACCCTCACCGTCCAGGCAGCCGACTCTCCCGCCGGCCCGTGGAGCGACCTCGCGCGCAGCACCGCGGGTGCGGCGTTCACCGTCCTCGCCGCCGGTGCCACCGTGAGTGAAAGCGGCTCCGGCACGATCCGCACCGTCGAGGTTCGCGACCTGTATTTGACCAGCGATCCGGCGCACATGCAGCGTTTTCTGCGCGTGCAGGCGCTGCACTGAGGCGCATTTTCCGCGACGGCGGACAAAGCCGTTGACGCGGTTTTTCCAACGTGGCAAAGCCATGCACATGCAACGACTCCCCAAACTTCTCTTCACTCTCGGCGCGTGCTGCGCGCTGAGCGCCGCCTTTGCCGCCGATGAAAAAAGCCCAGGCAAACTGACGATCGAAATTCCCGCCGAGGTGCAGGCGACGATCGACAAGGAGCGGGGCGAGGGGAAGGTGCAGGACTTCAAGCGGGTGAATGAAAGCGACGGCACGACGTATGTGGTGGGGCTTATCATCGACGGCACGCACTACGCGCTGAATCTCGATGCGGGTGGGCGGGTGATGCGCAAGGAGATCGACGAGGTGCAGCCGGGCGGCCAGGACGTGACGCTGGACACGCTGCCGCCGGCGGTAAAAAAGACGCTGTTGCGCGAGGCGCACGGCGCGGAGATCAAGGGGATCGACGTGACCGATGTGAAGAAGGTGTACTCGGTGGAGGTGATTTACGACGGGCGGAAATTCCGCATCGAGGTGGATGCGACGGGCAAGCTGGTGCTCAAGGAGCATGTGCAGGACAACTGAGCCGCGCGATTTTTCCGACCATGACCAAGCCACTCCAATCCACCATCTGCGCCGCTGTCGCCGCGCTCATCCTCACCACGGGCTGCGATGCGCAGTCCAACAACGCGATCGAAAAAGCCGAAAAATTTCTCATGGAAAACAAAGCCAAAGAAGGTGTGAAGACGCTCCCGAGCGGACTTCAATACAAGGTCATCAAGGACGGCGACGGCAAGACGCCGAAGCTCACGGACACGGTGGTGACGCACTACCGTGGCACGCTGCTCGACGGCTCGGAATTCGACAGCTCCTACAAGCGCAAGGAGCCGGCGACGTTCCCGGTGAGCGGCGTGATCAAAGGCTGGACGGAGGCGCTCCAGCTTATGAAGGAAGGCGCGAAATGGACGCTCTATGTGCCGCCGAAGCTGGCCTACGGTGAGCGCGGTTTTCCGCCGGTCATCGGGCCGAATGAGACGCTGATTTTCGAGATCGAGTTGCTGAAGGTGAAGTAGCGCTACTTCAAAAACAGCCAGAGCGTCTGCGCCGCGAACGGTGCGGGGATGTCGGGCAGCGGCGCTTCCGTGTGGAATTCCGCAGTGCGGCGCACGCCTTTGAGCGTGTGGCGGGCGAGCGTTTCGAGGTCGCGCTCGACTTGGAATTTGCGGCCC
>JANXSB010000457.1 GCA_025352865.1 Chthoniobacter sp.
CGCGTCCACCGAACCAAACGCCGTCATCATGATCACAATCGGCGGATGCGGCAGCGCCAGCACCTTGTTCACCAGCATCATCCCGTCCTCCCCGCCGAGCCGCAGATCGGTCAGCACGAGATCCACCGACTCCCGCTCCAGCACCCCCAGCGCCCCGCCGATGTCCGCCGCGATATACACCTCGAAGCTCTCCTCCAGCGAAGTGCGCAGCCCTTCGCGAGTGTGCTTTTCGTCGTCAACAATGAGGATGGTCGGATTCACGGGAAAAATCGGGGACGGGACGTGTAGCTGGGAAAGGCGGAAGACGGAAGACGGAAAGCGGAAGAAATATCAGCAGTTCAATTTTAACGGGCCGTTATTTTTGAAAACGCAGAGGCGCAAAGACGCAAAGAACGCAGAGGGAATAACGCGGAAGACCTCTGCGTTCTCTGCGGCTCCGCGCCTCTGCGTTTTTCCTCCCCTCCCACGATCCGGGAATCAGCCCTCCCCGCCCTCCGCCTTTTCCCCACCCGCCTCCAGCATCCGCACGCTCTGGTTGCGCCGCGGCAGCCGGATCGTGAGCGTGAGCCCCTTGCCCTCATCGCTCGCCAGGTCGATCTCCCCGCCATGCTCCCGCACGATCCGCCGCACAATCAGCAGCCCCAGCCCGCTCCCGCTCGCCTTCGTCGTGAAGTACGGCTCGAAAATCTTGCTCATGTCCTCCGGCGAAATTCCCCCGCCCGTGTCCGCAAAATTCACCGACACAAACTGCTCATCCACATTCGTGCGGATGCGCAGGATGCCGCCCGACTTCATCGCCTGAAACGCATTCTTGATGACGTTGTAAAAAGCCTGCTTGAGCTGATTGCGATCCGCCTCGATCAGCGGCAAATCCTTCCGCAGCTCCTGCTCCACCAGAATGCTCCGGTCCTCGATCTCCGGCTGCAAAAACGCCACCGACTCCGCGACCAGCGCGTTCACATTCTCCAGCTTCTTTTCCAAATGCGCCGGACGGACCGCCCCGAGAAACTGCTGCACGATCGAGTCCAGCCGCGTGATCTCATCGCTCGCCACCTTCAGCGATTTCTCCAGCTCCGCGCGCACCGCCGCCGGCAGCTTGCGCAGCTTCCGCTCCATGAGTTGCAGATGGATGTGCAGCGAGTTCAGCGGGTTCCCGATCTCGTGCGCCACACCCGCCGCGAGCAGCGTCAGCGCCGTCAGCTTTTCGCTCTGGATCGTCTCCTCCGTCGAGCGCCGCGTCTCCGTCGTATCCCGCAGGATCACCGCATACCCCACCATCTCCGACACCGGCCCGCGCTTCGCCGCCGGCTGATCCAGACTCAGCGGCACCACGTAGAAATTCAGAAACCGATGCTGCGGATAAAACACCTCCATGTCCCGGCTCACCATCTTCCCGGCATCCACCAGCTTGTCCCACTCCAGCCCCCGCAACCGCGCGCTCAGCAGCTCGCCCATGCACTTTTCCCGCTCCAGCCCGAAGAGTTCGCACGCCGCCCGGTTCAGGTAATTGATCCGCCCCTTCAGATCCGTCACGATCACCCCCTCGTGGATCGCGTTGAAGATCGTCTCCAGAAACCCCTTCTCATCCGCCAACCGCAGCAGATACCCCTGCACCTCCTCCGGCCGCACGCGGCTGATGCGTTCGATGAGCTTGTCGAGAAACCCGGAATTCATAACCGCGAAGCCGCTCGCGGCAGCGCAGGGTTAGGCGCCGTTCGTTGCATCAGGATAAAGCGTCCGGCAGGACGTAGCGGAGGATGACGCACAAGATAACGGCTGCGAGTGCGAGAATAAGTGCGTGCCAGACCAAAGTAGCAATGCCGACACCACAAGCGACGTAAGCATACCGATGATCCTCGCGACGAAGGTAAGAAACTGCGCCGCCGATGATCGCGACTGCGGCAAGAGCGAGCGAAAGCGTGTAAGGAAGCTCCCGGGGAGAGAAGCGCTGCCGTGGAGGTTCGGGCGGTGCTGGAGTCTTCTTGAGTTTAGCGGCGATGTGCTGTTTGAGGCTGACGACGACCTCCGCGAGTTGCTTCTCGGCGGGTGGCGGCGGAATGATCGCGTCGCGGATCGCGGGACCAACGAGGACGGAGAGTAAGGCGAGAAACCCGGCGATGACGCCGAGGATGCCAAAGGTCTTCGACTTAGGTTCTAATGTGAGTTCGGCTGTTGTCATTGCTCGGTGCGCGTGAAGGCGGCTAACGGTGTTTGGTGAGAATTATTTCTCGATAACCAAGGGTGAAGCGAGAAAAAGATGTGGAATAATTCCGCAAGGCCACACCGTTTCGTGCCCCTGCGGGCAGTCGCCCCGGTGGGATGAAAACTGAACCGTGTATGGTGCTTGGGCGGGAGGGGCGGGGCCATGCGGAGGGGATGGGAGCGGAAAGGCTCCGACCGGGCAAGGGTAAACCGGGGGCTTCTCTGTAAAACGGCGGGTGCTCTCTGGAAAGTGGGGGCTGAGACGGGGCGGACGAACGTTCGGCTGCCACGGAAGAACGTTCTTTCG
>JANXSB010000368.1 GCA_025352865.1 Chthoniobacter sp.
TCTCGTACGAGAGCAGCCCGCGCAGCCCGTCCCAAAGCGTGAAGCCGCGCCCCGGCTTGCTCGGATGCACTTCGAGAAAGGGCGGCTTGTCCACGACGAGCCACTCGGGCGATTCGTTAGGACGGTGAAGCGGTTGGGCGGCGCGGATTCCAAGCGCGCCGAGCTTCCGCCTTTCCCTCACCCGCATCAATGCCCGCGGCAAAGCCGCCTGCGCGCGGCAAAAGATTTCTTCTCAGCACCGGACGGGGATGCTAGTCGTCACCCGCAGCGAGGCCTCCGCCTTCGCCACGGCCAAATCCTCGACCACCACCCATGAGCACCAGCAGCGAGATCCGGGAAAAACTGAAAGGCAAATCCCTCTTCGTGGAATTCACCGACGAGGAGTTGGACGAATTCCTCGAGCTCCTCGACATCGTCGAGGCAAAGAAAGGCGAGATCATCGTGAAGCAGGACGATCACGGCGACTGCATGTTCCTCCTCGTCGATGGCAGCGCGCGCGTGCTGCACCACCGCGCCGGGCACGACGTGAATCTCGCCTCGCTCCAGCCCGGCGATTTCTTCGGCGAACTCGCGCTCGTCGATGCCGGCGTGCGCTCCGCGGATGTGGAAGCCGCGGACGCCTGCACCCTGCTCCGCATCACCCAGGCCGCGATCTCCGCGGCGGCGGGCGTCTATCCCACGGCGGCGTTCAAATTTCTCATCGCCATCGGCCGCATCCTCGTCGGCCGCCTCCGCCAGACGAACCAGCGCTACGTCGATACGCTGCTCTTTCCCGTGCAGGGAAAGGACTGAGCGCGCCGGCGGGTGCGCCGGGATTTTCGTCGAGCAAATTTCACCAAACTGGCCGAATGGTTTTTTGCCCGTCCATTTAGCATTCCTCGCCGTCACGCCATGAACACCCGCCGCCAATTCCTCGCCACCTCCGCCACCGCCACCCTTGCGCTCGGCGCACGCAGTTTCGCCGAGCCGCCCGCCGCTCCGAAGACGCCGATCAAGCTCGGCATTTCCACGTATTCCTACTGGCATTTCACGCCCGAGAAAACGCCGATCGAAACGGTCATCGACAAGACCGCGGCGCTCGGCGTAGAGGGTCTCGACATTTTGCACCGGCAGATGGACTGCGACGAACTCGGCCCGCTCGATGCCGTGGTGCATGCCTACTGCCAGCGGTTGAAACGCCACGCATTTCGCTCGGGCGTGGATCTGGCGTGCCTGTCGATCCATCAGGATTTTGTGTCGCCAAATCCGGCGGAGCGGCACAAGTGGATCGCGCATACCGAGAAGTGCATCGAACTCGCCTACGCGCTCGGCGTGCCGTGCATCCGGCTGAACAGCGGGCGCTGGAAAACGATCAAGGGTTTCGACGAGCTGATGAAAGCGCGCGGCATCGAGCCGGTGCCCGAGGGTATGACGGTGGATGACGGTTTCAAGTGGTGCATCGAGTCCACGCAGAAATGCGTGGAGCTGGCGGCGCAGCGCGGCGTGATCCTCGCGCTGGAGAATCATTGGGGACTGACGAACACGCCCGAGGGGCAGCTCCGCATTTTGAACGCCATCGAATCGCCGTGGCTTGGCGCGCTGATGGACACGGGAAATTTTCTCGAAGACCCGTACGACAAGCTCACGGCCATCGCGCCGAAGACGGTTTTCGTGCAGGCGAAGACGTATCCCGGCGGCGGCGAGTTTTACACGCTCGATCTGGACTACAAACGCATCGCGAAAATCCTGCGCGACGCGAACTACACCGGCTACGTCTCGCTCGAAATGGAAGGCAAGGAACCGGCGGACACGGCGGTGCCGAAAAGCATCGCCATGCTGCGCGCGGCGTTTGCGTGACGGACGTGGTTTTGCGCGGCAGCGCGCGGAAAATTAACGGTCATTCTGAGCGGAGTTCCGGTCGGCTTTGCGACCGGAACGGAGTCGAAGGACCTCTCACTATTTCTTCCGGGCGAAGGCGGTGGGCGAAACAGCGCACATCTCACCGCCACCTTTCCCGAAGAAATAATGAGAGGTCCTTCGACTGCGCTTGGCAAAGCCGAAGCTCCGCTCGGGATGACGTGGTTTTTTCTACGCCGCCTGCGCCTGCACGCGCGGCGGGAAGAGGAGCTGCGGAGTGCCGCAGAGGCGCTTCGTGAGGTCGATGGGATCACCGAGGCGCACTTCCGCGGGATCGATCTGGTAGGCCCAGACGTGGAACCACGCGAGCTGCGCTGCGCCGTAGATCGTGGAAAATGCGCCGTCCACGGCATCGAGGCCGCAGGCGATCTTGATGCGGCCGATGCGGGGAACGTAGAAGCGCGCGTCGAAGGTCTGCCAGCGGTGGCCGACATAGACCTGCATGTAGGCGTGAAAATCCATCGGCGAACCGTTGTCGGGAAAGGCCACGTCGGACACGTAACCGGTGACGTAGCGCGTGGGGATATTGAAGCAGCGCGAAAGCGCAATGGCCGTGTGCGCAAAGTCGCGGCAGACGCCGAAGCCCTGCGCGATAATCTCGCTCGCGGCGGTGTACGGGCTGCCGGTGCCGAAGCGGTATTCGATGTTGCGATGCACCCAGTCGCAGATCGCCTGCACGCGCTGGAGGCCGTCGGGAACCTGACCGAACTTTTCAAAGGCGAAATTCATCAGCCGGTCCGAATCGCAATACCGGCTCGGCAGGATGTAGCGCAGCAGCTCGGGCGAAAGTTCGGAGACCGGCACCGGCCCGTCCACCGCGCCGTGATTTTCCGGGAGCGACGGCACGGAGACCTGGAGGTCGTGCCGGATGGTCGTGCGCCCGGCGGGGAGATCGAAGCGGCGGACGATGTTGCCATGCACGTCCTCGTACTGCCGCATGGAGGCGTCGGGCGAAAAGCTGAACTGCTCGCCTTCGAGATGCTGCCACGGATCGAGGCGCGGCTGGATGACTAGGTGCATGGGCGTCGGCGCGGCGGTTTCATAAACGAACTCGAAGCCGCAGCGGAGCGTGATGTGAGGCGAGGTGAGGGACATGGAAAAATGGTCGGGATTAGAGCTGCGCGAGAAAATCCTCGAACAGCGGCGCGTAGATCAAATCGCGCTCCGGGTGATATTGGACGCCCACGCCCCACGGATAATCGCGGATGCGCACCTGCTCGATCACGCCGTCGCCCGCGTGCCAGGCCTCGACATCGAGTGCATCCGCCACACGGGCGAGCGCCTGGTGGTGCGAGCTATTTACCATTTCAAAACGATGCCGCGCACCCGCGGCGTAGCGCAGTGGCTGGACGTTTTGCGATTTCATCTCGGGCGCATCGTGACCGCGAATATCGAGATGCAGCGTGCCGCCGAGCGCGACGTTGAGAACCTGCACGCCTTTGCAAATGGCGAAGATCGGCAGGCCGCGTTCGTAAGCGAAATGCACGGCGGCGAATTCCCACGCGTCGCGCTCCGGCTCGGGATCGTGGATCAGCGCGAGGTCGTGCGGCGGCTCGCAATGAAACTCCGCCGCGATGTCCGGTCCGCCGGTGAGGAGCAGCCCTCCGACCGTCGCGAGATCGACCGGGCCGCGGCGGGCGTCGCTCACGCGGAGGTCCGGCCGGAGCGCGAAGAAGCGCGCGAAGTGAGCGCCATCGCATTCCCGAATCCATGAGGCCAGATGCAGCATGCGCCTTTCTCCGCCGACACCCCCGCTCCGACAAGCGCTATTCCGGCTTCCCTTCTTTCCTGAATGGCGCGCTTGCCATTTGCAGAACTCCCGGTATTTCTCGGCGCCAATATGAAAAAGATCGAAGCGATTATTAAGCCTTTCAAAATGGAAGACGTGAAGGAAGCGCTGGCCGAGGCCGGTGTCGAGGGGATGACCGTCAGCGAGGTGAAAGGCTTTGGCCGGCAGAAGGGCCACACGGAAATTTATCGCGGCAGCGAGTACACCGTGGATTTTCTTCCGAAGGTGAAGTTCGAGGTCGTCGTCGGGGATGATCGCGTCGCAAAGGTCGTGGCCGCGATCGTGGCCGCAGCGAAGACGGGAAAAATCGGCGACGGCAAAGTCTTCGTCACGCCGATCGAAGACGCCGTCCGCATCCGCACCGAAGAGCGCGGCGAGTCGGCGATCTGATTTTCGCGAGTCAGG
>JANXSB010000369.1 GCA_025352865.1 Chthoniobacter sp.
CCCCCAGTCGCGCCGCCTCGCTACGCTCGCCCCGGACGGCACGGAGTGCCGTCCCTACCGCTGCTACGCAGCCTGCGCCGCAGCAGCCCGAGCGCAGCGGCGAGGAGGAGCGTAGCCGTTCCGGGTTCGGGCACTGCCGCGCCCGCTTTGGAATCGCCCACCAACGCGAGACCGTCGCCGAAGGTCACGGTCGCGCCGTTCGCGATGTTCAGCGCGGCGAGCGTCTGGCTCGCGAGGATTTTCGTTTCGCCCGCGTTCGCGTTCAGCGTTACGGCTCCGCTGCCGAGCGCGCCGGTCACGGTCAGCATACCCGCGCCGGTCTTCGTCACCGTGCCCGAGCCGCTAGTGCTGCCGAGCGTGGTCGCCGCCGTGGCCGCAAGGTTCAGCGTGTGCGCAGCCAGGGCCACGCTGCCGACGCTCAACGCGCCGGAGGCCGCGGTGAATGCGGCATTCGCGCTGAGCGTGAGCGCGGCGGTGATCGTCTGCGCGTCGGCGTCGCTGTTTGTGATGCCGCCCACACCCACGGTCACGCCCTGCGGCCCGCCGATGGAGAAAGCGCCGGCGGTGTTGTCGAAGGTGATTGAGCGGACATTCCACGCGGTATCGACGCTGGGCGCGAGCCGCACATTTCCCGCAAAGACGAGGTCAGCGGTGCCGGTGTTGAGCGGTTGGAGATCGAGGGTCCAGTTGGCGTTGGTGGTCCAGTTGCTGTTCGCGCCGCCGCCGTCCCAGGTGCGGCTGGTGAAAGCCGGGTCGAGCGCGACGCTGAGCGTGCCGTCGAGGTAGAGATTGCCCTGATTCCAAGTCAGCCCGGTGGCGAGCGCGGGCACATTCACCGTGGAGAAAGTGCCGGCCTTGGTGCCCCAGTCGAAGAGGTTGAAGCTGTCGCCGAGGGCGGGGTTGAAGCTGTTGATGAGCGGGACCGTGAGCGTGCCAGCGAAGGTCAGTTTCCCCGCGACGTTGATCGCGTCGTACTGCGTGCCGCGTGCGGTGCCGCCGAGTTCCATGGTCAGCGTGGTGAAATTTCCCAGCACCACATCGCCGCCGTAGGTGATGAGCGTGGCATCCGCGCGAGCGCGCGGCGCGGCGGCGAGGAGCAGCGCGGCGGACGCCAGCGGGATGAAGAAAGCGAAGCGCATGGCGGGCGCGTTTTCCTAGCGGCGGCGGCGCAGGCCGAGCATTGCCAGACCGCCGAGCAGCAGCGCGGCGCTCGCCGGTTCGGGCACGACGCCGATCTTTCCGCTCGCGGAAAACTGCGATGTGTCCCACGACAGCCCGCCGCCAAGCGCGGGGAGATTGATCGCGTCGAATGCACCGGCCACCGCGCCCGCGTCGATGAGGTCGAAGCTCGCGCCCGCTGCCGGGGTGAAGCCGCCGTAGAGCACCACGTCGAGCACACCGTCCTCGTAGAGCGTGCCGCCGACATTCATTTTGTCGTAGCCCGAGCCCGCGGTCAGCCCGCCGATTTCCAGCGTCAGCGTGGTCGCGCCGCCGAAGACGAGATCGCCCTCGTAGAGCACCGACGCGGGCGAGTTTCCCGGCCGCAGATCGCCGATGTAATAGACCGTGCCCGTGCCGGTGAAAGAACCCGCGCCGCTCTGGCTGCCGTAGAAAACCGTGCTCGCGCCCGCGCCGGTGAAAATCTCCGTGCCGTTGTGGACCACGTCGTCGAAGAACGTCGTCACCGCGCCCGCGCCGCTGGTCACCACGCGCGCGCCGGCGGTGAGCGAGACGTCGCCGCGAATGTCCGTGTTGCCGCCCGCGAGCGCCATCTGGCCGTTGTTCGTGAGGCCGCCGGTGAAGAGCGCGCCGTGGCCGGAGATGAAGCCGGCGGCGTTGTTCGTCACGGTGCCGGTGAAATCGAGCGTGCCGCCGAGGAGATTGAACGTGCCGCTGTTGGACGCCGCCGCCGTGAAGCTGAGCGTGCGTCCGGCTTCGCCCCGCACCTCGCCGGTCGTGCCATTGGTCAGCGGTTTGGTGACCGAGCCGTCGCCGGTGATCAGGCCGCTGTTATTCAGCGCGCCTGCGCCGGAGAGCAGTCCTGAGCCGTCCTGGAGCGTGATCCGTGCGCCGCTCGCATTGGTGAACGCGCCGGACACATCGAGCGTGTCGCCGATGAAAATGCGGCCGCCGCTGTTGTTCGTGCCGGTGGTCGCGGAGGCGGTGCCGAGAGTTGCACGCACGGTGCCGGTGACCGACAGCGTGCCCGCGGTGAAAGCGCCGCCGTTGGTCGTGAGCGTCGCGCCGGTGGCGATGGTCGCGGTATTGGTCACCTGCAAATTCGCGCCGGAGCCGAGCGTCACATTCGCGCCGAGCGCGCCGCTGCCGATGGTGAAGCCGCCCGCACCCGTGATCGCGAGCGTGCCCGAGTTGAAGGCGATGGCACCGTTGTTCGTGAGCGCGCCGGTCGAGAGCGAGCCGCCGCTGAGCGTGAGCGTGCGAAAGGCGTCGATGGTCGTGGTGCCGCCGATGGCGAGCCGCCGGTCACTCGCAAGCGTGAGGCTCGTGCCGAGCATTCCGCCGGTGCCGACGGTGAGGTTCACGCCGGTGTTGGTAAAGGAGAGCGCGCCGCTGGTGAAATTGACCGTGCCGCTGCTGTAGGTGAACGGGCCGCCGAAGCTCGCGGTGCCGCCGGTGACGTTCAGCACGCCGGTGGCGTGGAGCGTGAACGCGCCCGTGCCGGCGGTGAAGGTGCCGCCGTCATTCACGCTCAGCGTGCCGGTGCTCGCGCTCGTCGCACCGAGGGTCGCGGGCGATGCGCCGGTCACAGTGAGCGCCGAGCCAGCACCCGTGACCGTGACCGTGCCGGTGTTCACCGCCGCTGCCGTGGCCACGAGCAGACTCCCGCCCGTTGTGACCGTCGCGCCGCTTTGAATGGCGAGCGTCCCATTGGTTCCGGCACCCCCGCTGCTGTCCACGACCAGCGCGGTGAAGGAACCCGTCGCGCTGTTGCTGAAAGTCGCGCTGCCGGTATTGGCAGTGGCCAGCGTGAGGACGCCGCCGGTGAGGGCGGAGCCGGTTCCATCCACCGTCACCGTGCCGTTGCCCGTACTGGCGACGTAGATGTCCCCCGAACCGCTGGCGACGCTGCCGCCCGACTGCACATTGAGCGTGCTGCCGCCATTGAGCGTCAGCGTCGAGGTCGTCGTGAAGGTCGAGCCAGTGCCGGTCACGGTGATGGTGTTGGCCGCGGCATTCGTGAACGTGCCCGTGAGGGTCGCGTCCGCGCCACTTTGCATCGTCAGCGTCTTGCCCGCCGCGAGATTGAACGCGCCGGAGCTATCGCGGGTGAGCAGCGCGCCCGAGCCGGTGAGGGTCATGTCGCCGTTCGCGTTGAAGGTGCCGCCCGTGATCGCCACGGTGCCTGTCGCATTCACCGTCGTCGTGCCGGTGCCGCTGGTGAAGGTGCCGCTGCTTTGCACATTCAGCACGCCCGTGTTGGCGCTGGCGGCGCCGATGGCCGTCGTGCCCGCGGCGTTGACCGTGAGCGCGGAGCTGGCGCCGTTGATCGTCACCGTGCCGGTGTTGGCCGCCGCGGTATTGCTCAGCGAAAGACTCGCGCCGGTGACGGTCGCGCCGCTCTGGATGCTGAATGTGCCCGAGGTTCCCGCGACACCCGAGGCGTCCACGCTGATGGTTCCGCCAAAGGCCGCGCTGCTCCCATTGGTGAGCGTCACGCTTCCGATCCCGCCGGTCAGTCCCACCGACAATGACCCGCCTGTCAAGCTGGAGCCAGCGCCGTCCACCGTCACCGTGCCGTTGCCGGCAGCCCCCACTTGCAGCGAGCCGCCCATGCTTGCGCCAGCCATGATGTTCGCCGTGCTGCCGCCGTTGAAAGTGAACGTCGAACCCGTGGTCAGCGTCGAGCCCGCGCCCGTGACGGTGATCGTCGAGGCGGTCGAGTCGGTGAAGAAGCCGGTCATGACGAAATCGCCGCCGCTTTGAATCGTCAGCGTTTTCCCCGCCGCGAGAGTGAAGCTGCCCGTCGCATCGCGCGTCATCTGGCCGCTCAGATTCATGTCGCCGTTTTGATTGAACGTGCCGCCCGCGATCGCCACCGTGCCGGTTGCATTCACCGTGACCGTACCGGTGCCGCTGTTGAAAGTGCCGCCGCTTTGCACGTTGAAATTCGCCGTGCTCGCACTCGCCGCGCCGATCGTCGCCGTGCCCGCGCCACTGATCGTGAGCGCGGAGTTCGTGCCTGTGACCGTGACCGTGCCAGTGATCGCCACCGCGTTTTCGGCGATGCCGAGAACGGTGCCCGTCACGGTCGCGCCGCTTTGGATGGTCAGCGTGCTGCTCGCCGCATTTTCGACCACCATGCTGCCAAACGCGCCCGTGCTGCCGTTGCTGAAGGTCAGGCTGCCCGAGGTCACGAACAGCGTGCCGGAACTCGCGCTCGACCCGCTGCCATCCACCGTCATGGTGCCGGTGCTGGCACCGCCAGTGCCGACGTTCAAGACCGAGACGCCGGCGGAAAGGCTGCCGCCCGCCGAAACATTCGCCGTGCTGCCGCCACCCAGCGTGAGCGTGCTCGTGGTGGAAAAAGTCGAGCCCGCACCCGTCACCGTGATCGTCGAAGCCGTGTTGTCCGTGAACGTGCCCGTGATGTTCGCGTCCGCGCCATTTTGCAGCCGCAGCGTTTTCCCCGCCGCCAGCGACAGCGTCGCCCCGCTCGCGCGCGTGAGCGCGACGGTGTCGATGGTCAGGTTTTCGTTCACGTTGAAAATCGCCGTCCCATTCACCGCCACACCGCCGCCCGCGTTGAAAAGATCCGTCGTCCCATCGGCCACCGTCGTCACCGTGCCCACATTGATATTGAAACCGAAAATGTTCGCCGCCGCGGGCGACGACCAGGTCATCGTGCCCGCGCCCTGCTTCGTCACCGTGCCTGCCGTGCCGATCGAGAGAAAACTCGTCGCCCCCGCGCCGTCGATCGTCGTGGTCGTGATCGCGCCGATCAGCGCGTTGTTGAAAGTGAGCCCGCCGCTCGCCGCGTTGATCGTCGCATTCGCCACGCTGCCGAAGCTGATGAAATTGCTGAACGTGTCCGTGTCCGCGTCGTTGTTCACGATGCCGCCCGCGCCGACATTGAGCGTCGAGCCGCTGATCACGAAAGCGCCCGCGGTGTTGTTAAAGGTGACGCTGTTCGCGCTGAACGCCGCGCCGAGGTTCGGCGTGAGTTTCAAAGGACCCGCGAAGACGATGTCCGTGTTCGCGATGTCGCTCACCGGCGCGCCGTCGGGGTTCCAGTTCGCCGCGGTGAGAAACGTGACGTTCCCCCCGCCGCCGTCCCATGTGTAGGTGGTGGCGTGAAGCGCGAGCGGGGCGGCAAGCAGCAGGGCGATGGTGCGGGTGAGGATGCGTGGTGTTTTCATGGTGGGAGGGGGAAATGCGATGGTGCGGGATGCCGAGGCCCGCATGTGCGGGGCGGCCTGAAATGTCTGACGTGAAGCGGCTTGGCAGATTTCCGCCCGCCTGTCACTCCGATATTGCGCGAACGCCGCCCGCGCTGGCTAAAAAACCAGGAACGACTGCACCGCCGTGGTCGGCAGCTTTTTCCGCCCGTCGAGAAAACTCAGCTCGATGAGGAATTGCGCCTGCACGAGTTCCGCGCCCATTTTCTGGATGAGCTTGATGGCCGCCGCGGCGGTGCCGCCGGTGGCGAGGAGGTCGTCGATGAGCACCACGCGCTCGCCGGGGCGCAGGGCGTCGCTGTGCATCTCGACCACGGCTTCGCCGTACTCCAGCGTGTAGGCGGCGCTCTGGCTGTGGTAGGGCAGCTTGCCCTTTTTCCTCACGGGGATGAAGCCGACGCCCAGCTCGTAGGCGACGGCTGCGCCGAAAAGAAAGCCGCGCGCGTCGATGCCGACGACTTTGTCGATGCCGAGCGGGCGGGCGCTTTCGACGAAGGCGTCGATGGAGAGGCGGAAGAGCGCGCCGTCGGCGAGAATGGGGGTGATGTCTTTGAAAAGGATGCCGGGCTTTGGGAAATCCGGCACGTCGCGGATGGCGGCGCGGAGCGGGGCGAGGTCGAGGGACATGGGGGGGT
>JANXSB010000534.1 GCA_025352865.1 Chthoniobacter sp.
TGCCGTTGCCGATGACGAAGTGATAGGCGAGCCCATTGGGCATGCCGCGGACGTGGAGGTGGTAGTAGTCGAAAGCCTTCGCGTTGCCCTGCCGGGTGCCGCTGTTGTGGACGACGATGTAGCGCCAGCGGCGGGCGAGGACGGGGGCGTGGTCGATCTCGGCCCGCACGGATTTGCTGAGATATTTCCAATGCTCAAACCAGCCGACCGGCGGCGCGGGTTGAAAGCCGTGCTGCTGCTCGAAACCGTTCTTCTCGATGGTGACCGGCGCGCTGGGAACTGGCTTGGGCACAGGCGTGGCGGGTATCGGGGTCACGGGGACCGGCGTAGCCGGCGGCGGTGTGGCGGGATGCGGCCGCGGAGTTTCCGGCTCGGGCTTCGGCTTGGGTTTGGGCGTGGCTTCGGGCTCGGGTTTTGGTTTCGGCTTGGGCGTGGTTTCCGGTTTGGGTTTCGGCGTGGCCTCGGGTTCGGGCGTCGTGGGACGCGCGGGTTTCGGTTTCGGTTTCGGCACCGATTCGGGCGCGGGCGTCATCGGGACGGTGTGCATTTCCTCGCGGGCTTTTAGGAACTGCCGCTTCTTTTCCTCGTCGCTCAGTTCGGCGCGCAGGGCTGTCCCTAGCAGGATCCAGAGGGCGAGCAGCGGGACGAAAATGGGACGCACGCGGCGGATGCTAGACAGCCGTGCGGAGGCATTCAAGCGGGGCGCGCGGAAAGTGCGCGCGGGACGCGAAGCGGCTTGGAATCAGGACGGCGGGCGCTATCTTCGCGGCATGAAACCGTTTCTCATCCGTTGGTTTTGCACGACGATCGCGGTGGCCGTGGCGGTGAAGCTGACCGGCATGTCCGCGGAAAGCGTGACCTCGCTGGTCTGCACGGCGCTGTTTCTCGGGATCATCAATGCCTTCATCCGCCCGGTGCTGCTGCTGCTGAGTCTGCCGTTCATTTTGGTGACGCTCGGCTTTTTCATCCTCGTGGTGAATGCGCTCATGCTCTGGTTCGCGGGCGGCATCGTGCCGGGCTTTCACGTCGGCGGATTTTGGAATGCGTTCTTTGGCTCGATCGTCGTGAGCATCGTGAGCTGGGCGCTGAGCGCGGTCTTCAAGGACAGCGAGGGGCACTACCAGATCCTCACGCACCACGGGCAAATCAAGCAGGTGCAGGGGAAAGTGATCGAGTGAGCGCACACGAAAAGCCCGTGCGCGTGCGGGTGAAAATCTGCGGCATCACGAATCGCGACGACGCGCTTGCGGCCATCGCGTTCGGGGCGGATGCGCTTGGCTTCAATCTGTTTCCGGGCTCGAAGCGTTTCCTCGAGATCGACCGCGAAGCCGTGTGGATGCAGGCGCTCCCGCCATTCGTCATGCGCGTGGCGGTGCTCGTGAATCTGCCGCTCGACGCCGCGCGCCGCATCGCCGCGCGCCCGGAGATCGACATGGTGCAATTTCACGGCGACGAGGACGCGGCGTACTGCGCGGAGTTCGCGCGGCTCGGGCGGCCTTTTGTGAAAGCGCTGCGCCTGCGCGATGCGGCGTCGGTGGAAACGGCGGATCGTTTTTCCACGCACAACGTCCTGCTCGACGCGCAGGCTGGCGCGGCTTTCGGCGGGACGGGCACGCTCATCGACCTGGCGCTTGCGGCGGAATGCGTGCGACGGCATCCGGCGCTGCGGATCATTCTCGCGGGTGGCCTGAAGCCGGAGAACGTCGGCGCGGCGGTGCGGGCGGTGCAGCCGTACGCGGTCGATGTGGCGAGCGGGGTGGAAGCCGACGGCGATGCGCGGCGAAAGAGCGCGGAGCGGATGGCGCGGTTTTTTGCGGCGATTCGCGACTAGCGGAAAAGGCGCGTTTTTTCACAGAGAAGGTGCCGCCAAGGCGTCCGCTGGAATTCTCATCCGGTGGAAATGAGAGAGGCTTTCATCTCATTCGCGAGATTTAACTCTCATTTTTCAACCCATGACTCTCATGGCCTGAGGGCTGCTTTATCGAGCCTCAAACCTCGAACTAGAAACATCCACTCCCATGGCCAAACTTCATTCCACTCTTTGCATCTTCGCCGCTCTTTCCGTGAGCTCCGTCCTCGCGCAGACTCCCGCCGCCAAACCCGCCGCCGTCCCCGCGCCGATCGAGCCGCCGATCCAAGTGCCCGCGACGCAGCAGGCCATTCCGCCCGCCGTGGGTGGAGCGACGGCGATCGACCCCACAGTTCCCGGCGGACTCCCGCCCGCGACCGCGCCGACGGCCAGCTCGCCCAATGCGGTGAAGACCGTCGAGTTTCAAGGCGACGAAATCGGCCTCGTCCTGCGCACCCTCGCGCGGCAGGCGAATATGAACATCGTCGTCAGCGATGCTGTGGCGACGACCGGCGGCACGGTGAACATGCGGATTGTGGATAAGACGCCGAAGGAGGCCATCGAAACCATCGTCACCGCCAAGGGCCTGATCATGGACGAGCAGAAGGGCGTCTATTTCATCAAGACCGCCGCGGAGAAGGCCAAAGAGCCGACCGAAAGTGGGAGCTACACCTTCAGCTACGCCACCGCCGAGAAGACCCTGGCGCTCCTCCAGGGCCAGCTCCAGAGCGCGGTGCCGCCGCAGTTCGACCAGCGTACGAATACGATCTACTACCGCGAAAACCGCTCGAACCTCGATAAGATCAAACTTTTCCTCGAGACCATCGACCGTCCGACCAAGCAGGTGATGATCGAGGCCCGCCTCGTCGAAGTCACCGCCAACCCGCGCCAGAGCTACGGCATCAACTGGGCCGGCGTCGTCGGCAGTTCCGGCACCCCGCAGACCATCAAATACGGCGGCTCCACCATCGCCACCCAGACCGTCGCCAATGCCCAGAGCGTCACCAATACCGTCGTCAACGGCGTGCCGACGCAGACCACGACGCCGCTCCTCGATGCCAATGGCATTCAGATCCAGGGCAAGCAAATTGGCGCGCTGCCCGCCGCGCTGATCAGCAACGGAAAACTTGACGGCCAGGACTTTCTCTTTCACGGAACCAACGGTGCCGGCGGAGCCATCGGCGACGCCCTCGGCAGCCAGCTCGCCATCCTGAGCGTGCCGGCCATGTCCCTCACGATGCGCCTTTTGAATGAAGACGCCGACGCCGAGTTTCTCGCCCATCCCCGGATCGTAACCTCGAACAATCTCAAGGCCACAATCAAGATCACCCGCGCCCAGCCGGTGCCGCAGCTCAACTTCAACGAGCAGACCGCGCAGGCCGTCTTCAGCGGCTTTCAGGACAAAGAGTTTGGCAACACGCTCGAAGTCACGCCCTCGATCAACAAGGACGGCTACATCTCGATGCAGGTGAAGCCCGAGATCAGCAACAAAGTCGCCGACGCCACCTTCGCCTTCGGCGGCGCGACCGTCACCAGCCCCGTCATCGACAAGCGCACGCTCGATTCGAACGTCCTCATCCACACCGGCGACACCCTCGCCATCGGCGGCCTCCTCCAAGACGAGCAGACCAAAGGCCGCACCAAGGTTCCGATGCTCGGCGACATCCCGATTCTCGGCTACCTGTTCCAGGAAAAACTCACGCAGCGCAACAAGCGCAACCTGCTCATCTTCGTCACGCCGACCATCATCGAGCAGGGCTACGGCACCGGCCTCGAAGATCAGGTCTCCGGCCTCAACCACAGCGGCGAGGAATACGCCGACCCCAACGGCTGGCGCAACAACGCCAAGGGCTCCCACCGCCTCGTGCCCACCTCGAACCGGCAACTCGCCGCCGACTATCCGAAACCCGGCGTCGCGCCCGCTCCGAAAAAAGCTGGTGGCCGCATCAACCCGCCCGAGCCCAGCTCCGAGGTCGTGGTGAAGAAAGTGACCACCCGCGTCTCGCCGCACTAAACGCCGCTCCCGACAACCCCGCAGACGCCGGCCAGCAATGGCCGGCGTTTTGTTTTTTGAGAGATGAGCAGTACGGAGCCGGAAATATTTCCCGCGCTGGAAATCGGGCGCGGGTTCGCCGAGCATCGGCGCATGTTGAAAGCTGTCTCCTTCCCGATCTTGTGCGCGCTGCTCGCGGCGCTGGCGTGGAGCGCGGACGCGCCCGCGACGAAAGGCACCGCGCCCGCGGAAAAAGCGAAGGGCAAACAGCCCGCGCTCGTGGCGCGGGCACCGGTCGTCGGCGAGTCCTTCGATGACCGCGAGGTCGAGCTCTACATCGAGGCCGAGGGGCGGAAGCTGCTCGCGGGAGAGCGGATCAAGAAGCTGAGTTTTGAGCGGCGCTCGTGCGCGCTGCGGCTCGCGGAGCCGGCGGGGGAAAAGCTCACATGGCCCGAGGTCGCGGCGCGGGCGGAGGCGGCGACGCTGGTGCTCGGCGAATTCTATCGCGAGGGCAAATCGAAGGAGACGCAGTTCAGCGTCGCGGCGGGCGCATTCGTCGTCAGCGAAACCGGCGTGTGCGTGACCAGCCAGCATGTGGCCAAGGATCGCGGCTCGCGCGGTTTCGTCGCCATGACCCGCGACGGGCGCGTCTTTCCCGTGCGTGAAGTGCTCGCCGCCGACCCGCTCAACGACCTCCTCCTTTTCCAACTCGACCTCCCCGCCGACGTGAAGCTGCCCACGCTCGCGCTCGCGCCCGCGCCCGCGCCCGTCGGCTCACCGATTGTCGTGATGAGCCATCCCGACGACCGCTTTTTCATGCTCACCACCGGCACCGTCGCGAGGCACACAGTCTGGCGGGCGGCGGGCGGCGACGAGGCGTTCATGACGATCACCGCCGACTTCGCGAAAGGCTCCAGCGGCTGCCCGGTGCTCGACGAGCGCGGCGCAGTCGTGGGTGTCGTGAACAATACGGAGTCGATTTATTACGACGACGACGGAAAGAAAAAGCAGCTCGACCTCCAGATGGTCGTGAAGAACGCGACGCCGAGCTGGGTCGTGCGGAAGATGGTCACTAATCCGTGAGTAGTTGGCTTCGTCGCTTCGCTGAAAGAATGGGTTTCTACCGGGATCTGGCTGTATGAGAAAAGCGATTCCATTTCTTTTGGTGCTTTCGCTTCTTATAGTTTCCTGCACGTCCACTAATGACATTTCGCACGATGCAAAATTCGGGAATTTGTTAGGGCGTCCAATAACTACGAAGGTGCCCCTAAAGCTCTATGCAATCGATTACCAGCTAAACAGCTATAGTGATAGGTATGAATTAGGAAGCCGTGTTTCGGGCCAGCCATTGATAGGAGTTATTCCTGCAGGACACTCGTTACTGTTTGATAAAGCCATCCGAAAAAACATCCCCGGTGCCTCATTTGAGGGCTTAGAAGGCGTTATTAAATATCGAGGAAAGCTCTATCCTATCAGTTACTTTTTGGGTCTGGCAGACCGAAGCGGTAGTGATATGTGGAAAGGTCTGCATTATGATTTCTTGATCCCATAGTGGGTGCGACACTCGGACGCGCTACTCTGTCGCTTTACTTATGACGAAGGATCGGCCTTTTCCACTTGCGCTTGCTCGAACAGCGCCCGCCAGTAATCCAGCCGCTCCTTGATGCGCTTTTCCGCACCCTGCTCGCCCGGCTCGTAATAGCGGCGGCCTTCCGGCAGGTAGGCTTGCGGGATGTACGCGCCCTCGCCGTCGTGGCTGTATTGGTAGCCCGTATGCCCCAGCGCTTTCTTCGCGCGCTTGCTCCCGGTGCTGCGGAGATGGCGCGGGACGGCGAGCGTGACGCCGCTTTTCACATCCGCCTGCGCGGCGCTGAGCGCGGCGTAAGCGCGATTCGATTTCGGCGCGGTGGCGAGATAGACGGTGCAGTGCGCGAGGGGAATCTGCGCCTCCGGCAGCCCGATGAATTCCACCGCCTGCTGCGCCGCCACCGCGAGCACCAGCGCGTGCGGATCGGCGAGGCCGATGTCTTCGCTCGCGAGGATCACCAGCCGCCGCGCGAGGAAGCGCACCTCCTCGCCGACGTAGAGCATTTTCGCCAGCCAGTAGAGCGCGGCGTCCGGGTCGGAGCCGCGCACGCTTTTGATAAACGCGGAGATCGTGTCGTAGTGCTGGTCGCCGTCGGCGTCATAGACCACGGCTTTTTTCTGGATGGATTCCTCCGCCGTCGCGCGGTCGATGCGGATCACGCCGTCCGCGCCGGGCGGCGTGGTGACGACGGCGATTTCGAGCGCGTTCAGACATTTGCGCGCGTCGCCATCCGCTGAAGTCGCGAGGTGCGTCAGCGCGTCGTCCGTCATCTCGATTTTCATTTTGCCAAAGCCGCGCATCTCATCCGCGACGGCGCGCTTTTGCAGCGCGACGAGGCTTTCCACGCGCAGCGGTTCGAGCTGGAAAACCTGCGAGCGCGAGACGAGCGGCGAGTTGATGTAGAAATACGGATTGTGCGTAGTCGCGCCGATCAGCCGCACCGTGCCGCGCTCGACATCGGGCAGCAGCACGTCCTGCTGCGCCTTGTTCCAGCGATGAATTTCGTCGATGAAAAGGATCGTCTTGCCGCCCTTGTTCGCCAGCCGGTTGGCCGCGCTGGCGATGACGCGGCGCAGGTCGGCGACATTGCTTTCCACCCCGCTCAGCCGCTCAAACCGCGACTGCGTGGCGCTGGCGATGATCTCCGCGAGCGTCGTCTTCCCCGTGCCCGGCGGGCCGAACAAAATGATCGACGAAATGCGATCCGCCTCAATCGCGCGCCGCAGCAATTTTCCCGGCGCGAGGATGTGTTCCTGCCCGGCGTATTCGTCGAGCGAGGCTGGCCGCATGCGCTGCGCGAGCGGCGCGCTGGCGGCGGCTGCGGGCGCGGCTGCGGGTTCGGAGAAAAGGTCGGGCACGACGCGGAACGTAGCGTGCGCTTCAGCCCAAAGTCGATGCGTGAGGATTTTGGAATGAAGTCCGCTGCCACCGCCTCAATGACGCGGGCCGCGGTCGTGCAATCTGCTTGCCGCCGGCCCCGATCCGCGCGTAGTGAGTCCCCGCGAATGCAAGCACCTGGAGGGGTGGCAGAGTGGTCGATTGCGCCGGTCTTGAAATTCGATGGGGTGTTTTGGACCCATTTGGACAGGAGTGGCCCCACCTTCCGCGGACTCTGAAAAAGCGAGTTTTCGGGCGGTGATGCTTGGTCGCGAAGGGTCTGAAACGGCCCCATTTTTTCGCGCCGGGTTACTTT
>JANXSB010000568.1 GCA_025352865.1 Chthoniobacter sp.
GCAGGCGCGGCCCGAGGTGGTGGTGGACCGGCGCACGCCGGAGGGTTGGAAAAGCGAGCGCGTGAGCGGGCTGGATGCGGTGGTGCGGCTGCCGGAGTTGGGGATCGAGCTGCCGCTGGCGGAGCTGTTCGAGCGGGTGAGCTTTGGTGTAATAAAAAGCTAGATTCTATTCGTGAGGCTGCCGGCCATATTCTCGAACAGAAGGTTTGCATTATATGCGGGCTGTTCCCTGGTTGTTTGCCTGACTTTGCTTCTGACGTGTCATAGGCGAGAAATAAAAGCGCTAAGCGTCGAAGAAGAGGTTCCTGAAGCTGGGCGAAATATTTCTAAAGAAGCCAATGCGGCTGAAATGGCACTGAAGCGATCAAGCGGGTTCGCTGGAGACAGCTACGCAGCTACAACGCCTTCGTTAACATCCGATGAGAAGGGGGTAATTAACGAGTTAAGTTTGCGCTTAACAGCTTCGCTTCAAGCAATCGAAAAGGCGAACGCGGAAACGGCCTTTGAGTTCGAAGGTGGCAATGAAACAACGGTTGCAGTGAGAGTTACCGCCCTGAACGAAATTCAAACACAAGAAGCATACTTAGCCGCTTTCAAATTGATAAATGAGCTTCCCCAGCGACTTCATGCAGCTTGGCGAGTTGCGAGCCAGGCGATTCTTGTGGATTACACCACCTTCAGAAAACCATATAAGATACTCATTTTAAGCGCTTCTCCGAAGGGCAAAGATGTTCTTTTTGTGGAGAGATTTGTTTCTGACCCAAATGAGGGATTGCCGGACAAGAGCGGAATAATAAACCTGAAAGGGTCTGATGGATACAGGCTGGACACCACTTGGGGAAATGAAGATTCATGGGCGTTCCGCCGGTATAGCCACTTGGTTGACATCAAGAATGGTGACGTAAGTGGCAATCATCCGCTTACGACCTCGCACCCCGAGCCTTAGCACTGGGGTATTGCGCTAGTTACAGGAAACCCTCCATTAACTCCCCGTCTTTACCTCGACAATATCGTGCGGGGCGCTTTCGCGCTGGCCGGCGGGGCTGACGCGGATGTAGCGCGCCTTTTTGCGCAGCGCGCCGAGGTCGGGTGCGCCGAGGTAGCCCATGCCGCTTTGGAGGCCGCCGGCGAGTTGGGTGAGGACGGTGTCGAGCGGGGGGCTGACTTCCTTGAGGGCTTCGACGCCTTCGGCGGCGACTTTGCGGGCGGCGTCCCGTCCGGTGTGGCCGTAGCGGGCGGCGCTGCCGGCCTGCATGGCGGCGAGGCTGCCCATGCCGCGGTACTGTTTGTAGAGTTTGCCGTTGATCTCCATGAGCGAGCCGGGGGCCTCGGGGCAGCCGGCGAGGAGGCCGCCGCAGATGACGGCGTGGGCGAGGGTGAGGGCTTTGACGATGTCGCCGCTTTTGGTGATGCCGCCGTCGGCGAGAATGGTGACGCCTTTTTTCTCCGCCGCGCGCGAGGCGACGTAGAGCGCGGTGAGCTGCGGGATGCCGACGCCGGCGACGATGCGCGTGGTGCAGATGCTGCCGGGGCCCTGGCCGATTTTGATGATCTGCGCGCCGCACGCGGCGAGATACTCGACGCCTTCGCCGCTGGTGACATTGCCGGCGATGATCGTGAGTTCACGGAACTGCTCGCGGATGAGGCGCACGGTGTCGCCCACGCCTTTGCTGAAGCCGTGTGCGGTCGAGACGGCGACGACATCGACGCCGCGCTCCACGAGCCCGCCGACGTGGGCAAGGATGCGGTCGCGGTCGAGTTCGCCGGTGGAATTGCGCGTGGCGCTGACGGCGGCGCCGCAGAGCAGGCGGAATTTTTCGTCGCGCGCGGGTTTGAGCTGAGCGTGGCGCTCTTGCATGATGCGCTCGATGTCGCTGATGGTGAAAAGGCCGCGCAGGCGGTCGGCGTTATCGACGACGAGGAGTTTGTGGATGCCGATATGCTCGGAGAAAAACTGGTCGGCGCGGGCGATGGGATTTTTGCCGAGTTCGCGCTCGCGGATGGTGTGGACCTGCGCGCGCGGCGTCATGGCAGCGGAGACTTTGATCGCAGCGTAACGCGGGCGGACGGTGTGGCCGGGGAGCAGACCGAGGAGCGTGCCTTTTGCATCCACGACGGGAAAGGTGCGGAAGCTGAAACTCTTTTGCTCCACGAGCGCGAGGACATCGCCGATGGACTGCTCGGGCGCGATTTTGATGGGCTCCTGGATGAGCCCGTGGACGTTGTTTTTCACCCGCGAGACCTGGCTGAGCTGGTCGCGTTCGGAGAGGTTGCAGTGGATCAGACCAAGCCCGCCGGCGAGGGCCATGGCGATGGCCATGGGCGCTTCGGTGACGGTGTCCATGTCCGCGGAGATGATCGGGATGCGGAGCTGGATGCGCTCGGCGAGCTGCGTTTCGAGGGCGGCATCTCGCGGGAGAATCTCGGAGAAAAGCGTGGCGAGGGTGACGTCATCGTAGGTCAGACCGAGGCCGGCGTGCGCGCGGAAAAAGGTGGCCGCGGGTTTGTAGAAAGCGCCGTCGAGCGCGGAGGACGAGGAGTTTGCTGCCATGTCGGAGGATGGGGAGCGTGGCGCAAAAGGGGAAGCGGAAAGTGCGCGGATGGCGGGTGGCATTTCCAAAATACACCGTCCTTCGGAACTCCACTCAGAATGGCGCGCTTTTTTCCCAACCGCCCCGCCACCCGCCCACGAATGATTGTTTGAACGCGAACCCATCTTCGGCGTTCATAGCTCCGTTGTGAAAACTTTCCGCCACCATTCCTCCACGCTGCGCGCTTTCGTCGCCGCGGTGCTGATGGCGGCGTGGCTGGTGGCCTCGAATCATTGCGCGATCGGGCTGATGAAGCCGGTGCCGGGGATCGCGGCAGCCCACGCTTCCTGCCACAATTGCCAGCCGGAACCGATGAAGCCGCAGCCCGCTTCCGGTGGGGATCGCGAATGCTGCAAGGCATTGCAGGGCATGCCCGCGGACTTGGCGAAGGTGGACGTGAAATACGACGCGTCGCTTTTCACGCTGGTTGATTTTGTGGTGACGGCGGTGCCGTTGGCGGTGGCGACTCAGACGGCATTGGCGCTCGATACCGGCCCGCCTCGCTCGATCTCGTTCGCGGAACTGATTCTGCAGCGGAGCCTGCTCAGTCACGCTCCGCCTCTCGCCGTCTAAACGTCGCACCGCCCGCACTCGCGGGTTTTCGCCGCGTCGTTTTCCGACCACCTCTTCCGGTCGCGATCTGCTCGCGCCCGGTCATCGCCCAGCGGGTGCGGTCGCGGGGCGGTTTCCTCTCCACCGCACGTCCAAAAAACCAAAAACCAAAGCCACATCATGAAACTCGACAACCTCATCAAATCCACCGTCGCCGCGCTCGCGGTGGCGTTCATCACCACCACAGCCTTTGCGCATGAAGGCGAAGACCACGTCAAAGGCGGCACGGCTGGCGTGCCGAAAGACTACCCGCTGAAAACCTGCCCCGTCTCCAAAGACAAACTCGGGGAGCACGGCAAGGTCGTCAAAGCCACCGCGCCGGACGGCACGGATGTGTATCTGTGCTGCAAGGACTGCATGAAGGACTTCAAAAAAGACCCGGCGAAATACGCCAAGATGGTCAAGGACGCCGCGCCCAAAAAGTAACCCCGCGCCGTGCGGCCCGGGCGCGTCCGATCCGCGCCTGGGCCAGCGGCGATTTTTTCCATGCTCCACGAACTCCTCGAGCCGGGCTACCTGCACGTCCTGCTCAATCACCTGCCGATCTTCGGCACCGCGCTCGGCGCGCTGGCGCTGCTGGTCGCTTTGGGGCTGCGGAGCCGTCCGGCGCAAATCACGGCGCTCGTCGTCGTGCTGGTCGCGTCGGCGTCGGCGTGGCCGGTGCTCGTGACCGGGCAGCAAGCGTACAAGCCCATTCGCGGGCTTACCGATGACGATGGAAGTGACTGGCTCGATATGCACATGGATCGCGCCGAGAAAACGATCTACGCCTTTTATTTCCTCGCCGCGGTCGCGCTGGCTGGCTTGCTCGCCCCGCGCAAATGGCCGCGCTCGGCGACGCCGCTGGCGCTGGCCAGCCTCGCCCTCTCGCTCCTCTGCTTGGGCCTCGGGGGCTACATCGCCCAGGCGGGAGGACGCGTGCGACACCCCGAATTTCGTCCCGAACACCACCCCGCACTCAACCCTCCGCACCACGAACACTAATGCGCCTTTTCATCCCGACCTTTTTCCTCGCCACGCTGCTTTCTGGCTGCGCCACGGCACCGCCGCCGCTCACCGCTGACTCACCCGCCAATCCCGATGCCCCGGCAGGCGTGCCGCCGGGACGCCATGCCTCGCTGCGACCCGACGACGCGACTTCGAAAACCCGCGCGATGCTCGCTGCGGCGGCCAAGGCGCAGGCGGAATGGAATGAACGCGGCCCCGTCTCCGGCACGCCGGATGAACCGGGTGCTCCGACGAAAACGGACGCGATGCCGAGCCTAGACCACAGCAAGATGAAAGGTATGAAACCGTGAACATCTCCAGACAAATTCTGGCGCTCGGTCTGGTCGCGGCGCTGCTGTCGGCCACGGGACGCGCGACGGAGAAAGGGCAACCGTTTGCGCCCGTCGCCGACGCGGTGAAGGCACGGACGGGCCGCGAAGTGCGCTGGCAGGAAGATGCCGAGGCTCGCGCGG
>JANXSB010000620.1 GCA_025352865.1 Chthoniobacter sp.
TGAAATCACCCGCCGCCCAGCGCGCGAGGATTTCCCGATTCGGGCTGGCCGTCCCGCCGCTCCGATGGGCGGCAATGACGACGTTTGTATCCAGAACCGCGCGGACGGCGGCCATCAGCCCTGCGGTGCGATTTCATCGACGACCGCGAACAACCGCCGGAACATTTCCTCCCGCGAAACGCCCGCCGCTTTCATGCGCTCCGCGTCGCCCAAGCCCTCGCTGACGATGCTGCGCGCCTTTTCGCTGTAGCGTGCGACGCGCCATTTCTCATACTCCACCTGACTGCGAAGGAAGGAGAGCACGCGTTGACCGAGGTCCGGGAGGGTGCGCACCTGCGCTTCGATGTCCGGCGGCAGTTCGACGGTGATGCTCATGGCACCTACTGGACCGCGCCGCGCCGCAGCCGTCAACGCGTGAAACATTCCCGTCAACTCCATGCGGTGCGCAGGAAGCGGAGGAAATTTCCGTGCGCGATATTGGCGGTGTCCGCTGCGGCGTAGCCACGCGCTTTCAGCAAAGTGGGAAGGCGCACGAGGTCGGCGATGGTGTCGAGATCGGTGGGCGTCTGCTCGGTGCCGAAGGCGCCGTCGAGATCGGAGCCGATGCCGATGTGGAGGGCGTTGCCGGCGAGCTGGCAGATGTGGTCGATGTGCTCGGCGAGGTGGGCGAGCGTGAGGCCCGGAGTTTGCGGGGTGGTTTTTCCGCGCACCCAATTTGGCACCATCATCCAGCCGTCGAGCACTGCGCCGATGACTGCGCCGCGGGCGATGAGGGCGCGGATCATTTCGTCGCTGAGCTGGCGGTTGTGCGGGACGAGGGCGCGGCAGTTGTGATGGCTCGCCCAGACGGGGCCGGGGAAAAGATCGAGCGCCTCCCAAAAGCAGTCGTCGCAGAGGTGCGTGACATCGAGGATCAAACCGAGGCGGGCAATCTCGCGCAGGAGTTCGCGCCCGCGGGCGTTGAAGCCACCCGTCGCGTCGGTGCCGTTCGCGTAGATTCCGGGGCCGTAGTGCGCGGGACCGATGGCCCGCAAACCCTGGCTGGCACTGCGTTCGAGGTGGGCGAGCGAGACGAGCGAGTCCGCGCCTTCGAGTGAGAGGATGTAGCCGATGGGCAGGCTCGCGGTGCTTTCGGTGTTCCAAAGTGCGAGGTACTTTTCGAGTCCCGCTAGATCGCGGATCTGCACCATTTCACCCGCCTCCTCCATCGTGCGATACCACGCGAGCTGCGCCTGCGTCATCGCCCACGCCTGCGCGGGCGAGCGCCAGCCAGCGACCGGACTCCACGCGTGGTGCTCGACGCGCGCGATTTGCGTGGCCACGCACAGCCCGATGCCCGCGCGCCGCATTTCGGGAAGCGAGACGGTGCCGCGCCCGCGATCCGGCCGGTCGCGCAGATGCGCTTCGCTCGCGCGGATTTCGGCGACGGGCCGGGTGAGGTCGCGGTTCCATTCCACGGCGTTCATCGCGAGGTCGAGATGGGCGTCGAAGATCATCGCGGAAGCATCTGCCAGAGCGCCTGTGCGGCGAGCGTGAGGGCGAGTCCTGCGAGGCCGATGATCGTGGTGAGCGCGGTCCATGTCCGCAGGGTCTGGCCGACGATGAGGCCGAGCGAGTCGCGCACGATCCAGAAACCGCCGTCGTTCAGGTGCGAGAGCACGCTCGAACCGCAGCCCATGGCGATGATGAGCAGCTCGGCATTCACCTCGGGATGCGCGGCGGCCACTGGCGCGAGCAGGCCCGCGGCGACGGTGATCGAGACGGTGGCGGAGCCGGTGGCGATGCGGATGAAAGCAGCGACGAGCCAGCCGTAGAAAATCGGCGAGAGATGCGCGCCTTTCGCCAACTCCCCGAGTGAGCGCGCGACGCCGCAATCCGTGAGCACGCGCGCAAAGCCGCCGCCGCCGCCGACCACGAGGAGGGTGAGGCCGATGGTGGCGATGGCTGCTTCGGTAAAGCCGAGCAACTGCGGCGCGGTGAAGCCGCACCGCGAGCCGAGCGACCACGACGCAAACAGCACGGAGAGCAGCAGCGCGATGGTGGGATTGCCAATGAAGAGGCCCGCCTTTCCGAGCGCGGTCGTCTGTGCGCCGCACAGCTCGACAGCCGTGCCGACGAGCATCAGCAGGACGGGCAGCAGGATGGAAAGCAGCGTGAGGGCAAAGCCGGGCGGCGTCTTCCGGTCGCGGTGATCCTGCGCGATCACCGGCGGCGCGATGACGGCGACATGGCGCACGGCGAAGCGCGCGAAGACCGGCCCGCCGAGGGTGGCGATGGGCAGGCCGATGACAAATCCCCAAAGCAGAACCTGGCCCATGCTGGCATTGAGCCGGGCAATCGCGACGACCGGGCCGGGGTGCGGCGGCATGAGGCCGTGCATGACCATGAGGAAGGAAATGAGCGGCAGCGCGAGGAGCAGAAAGGGCCGGCGGGTTTCGCGCGTGAGCGTGAGCAGGATGGGCAGCAGCAGCACCACACCGACCGCAAACCATGTGGCCAGGCCGACGGCGAGCGCGAGCGCGATGATGCAGAGCACCACGCGCTGCGGGCCGAAGAGGCGCGTGAAGCGCTGCGCCAGCACTTCCGCGCCGCCGGATTCGGCGAGGAATTTTCCGAGGATCGTGCCGAGTCCGAGCACGGCGGCGATGCCGCCGAGCGTTTTCCCGAGGCCGCTTTGAAATGCTTCGACGACATCCGGCATCGTCATCGCGCGCAGCTCGCCGCTGGCTGCTGGCGCGATTTTCACGCCGAGCGCGACCGCGCTGCCGCCCACGACGAGCGCGGCCAGCGCGAGCGCGATGAAGGGGTTCACTTTCCACAGCGTGACGAGCGCGACGAGCAGCCCGACCGCTGCGAGGGCTGAGCCGAGGAGAAGCAGGTCGGCGGTGCTCATGGATCAAATGGTGATGCGCCGCGCGCGGGCGGCGACCGGCCAGCGCTCGGCGGCGGCACCGCCGCGGACGATGACGGCTTCGCTGTGCAGCGCGACGGTCGGGCAGACGTGGCGCGGGATTCCATGCAGCGCAGCGCCCACGGCAAACTCCGCGGCGCGCGGCGTCTCGATGACGAGGTGCTCCTCGCTGTGCATGGCGGCGGTGGCGTCGGGGAGTTCGAGCAGGCGCACGCGCGGGTGCGGATTTTCGGCGGCCACGGCTTTGTGGCCGAGGTCGAGGCAGAGCAGATTCGGGCCGGGTTTGCTGACGACGCGGGTGAGCAGGACTGCGGCGCATTGGAAGGGCAGGTCGGCGAATTTGTCGCCGTAGCCGAAGTCCCACAGCACCGAGGTGCCGGGGCTGCACTCGCGATCATGGTGCGCGGCGTGAAAAGGAAATGTGGGCGTGCCGCCGGCGACGAGCGCGGGCACGGGCAGGCCGGCTTTTACCATCGCGCTGCGCAGCGCGAGGACCGGCGCAAAAGCCGCGTCGCACTGTGCGCGCCGCATCGCGGGATCGGGCTCGTGGATATGGCCGTCGTACGCGTGCAGCCCAGCGGCGCGAAGACCCGCGCTCGTGCTGAGTTCGCGGTAGAGTTCG
>JANXSB010000678.1 GCA_025352865.1 Chthoniobacter sp.
TCCGGGGCGTCGGGTTCGTCGAGGATTTGGATGGTGGTGGCGGGGCCGAGGTTGGGTTCGGTCCAGGAGCGCAGCGCCCAGACGACTTTTTTTCCGGGCGTGAGTTCGAGCGCCTGCACGGGGGCGTTGGCGGGATCGAGCTTCGAGTTCCATTGGTTGAACCAGTTGTTGATGAGCGTGTTTCCATTGGGCAGACGCCAAGCGAGCTGGAGGTTCGTGAGTTTGTAGTCGGGCAGGTCGGTCTTCGCGTAGGCCCAGACGGTGTCGCCGCGCTTGGTGATTTCGCGGGTGCCGCGCTTGTCGGTGATGAGGATGTCGCCGTTTTTCAGCGGCTCCACACCCCACGCGCCGTCGGCGGGAAAGGACCAGATTTCGCGTCCATCGGCGTTGTATTCGCAGACCTTGCCGGCATCCATGTGGGCCACGAGCAGCGTGCCCGCCGCGGTCAGCCGCGCGTGGCGGAACTGCCCATGCACGCTCTTCGGGTTGCGCACCGGCAGCGGAAATTCCTTCCGCGTTTCGCCGGTCGCGATGTTCACCACTTTGACCATCGCCGGGTCGCCGTTCTGGATGAAAAGCACATGCTCTTTGCCGACCATCTGCGCGGTGTGGATTTCGGTGCCCGCCGGCGCGTCGAAATTCCACAGCACCTTTTTTTCCGGCGACACGAGCTTCACCGCGAACTGGTGCGCGAGCAGCACATTGCCATTCGACAGCAGCACCGCGTCGCTGATTTCGCCCTTGCCCTCGGGATCATCGTACGACCACACGACCTGTCCTTTGCGCACGATGAACATGCGCCGCTCCTTCCCTTCGCCCGCGTAGAAAAAATCGTGCTCGGCCAGCCCTTTGCCGGGCAAAATTTCGGGAGCAGGCGCAGTCGGCGGCGGGTCTTGTGCGAGGCCAGTCAAAGCGGGTGCGCTGCTGAGCAAGAGGAGGTACGGGATGAGTTTGGCGTTCACGGGAAGGGCGGTTTTTACAGCCGCACTGCCCGTTATCGCGAGGGGAAACTCAGCCGGCCCTTGCCACCGGGCGCGATTTTCCCCGCGAAGTTTTGCTGCTCGACGGCGGAAAATCGCGCAAGGTGCGCGCGTGAAAACCCTCGAAACGACACCCTCCCCGAACTGCACCGCACCAATCCATCCGTTTGCCCGCCGCATGCACCGGGCGCTGGCCGCCGGTTTTTTCCTCGGCGGCCTGGCGATCCTGAGTTTTGGCGGTTGTCAGAAACAGGAGCCGACCGGCAGCAGCACCGGCAGCATTTCCGCCACCACGGCGCCGACTCCGCCCGCGCCGCCGAGTCCCGTTTCGGCCGAGCCAAACAGCTTCGACGAGGTGGCCGCGCAGCTCGATCGCGGCGGTTCGTTTTACGCCTACGTGAGCACGGAAAGCTGGATCGCCGGACTCGCCGCGCAATTCGGCAGCCTGCGCGACATCCTCCTCGCCACGCCCAATGTCGCCAACGTCGCGGATCGCAAGTCCGCCGAGACCGCGTTTCAAATCGTGACGAACCTTTGCACGCACAGCGGCGTCGGCCAGGTCACGGGCGTCGGGGCCAGTTCGTTCGCGCTGGAGCCCGGCCTTTATCGCAGCAAAGTTTTCATCCACCACCACGCGGGCAAGGGCGACGGCGTGTTCTGGTCGGCCTTCGGCAAAACGCCGCACCCGCTCACCGCGCTCGAGCTGCTCCCGGCCGACACCGCGCTCGCGGGCTTCGGCGATTTGGATCTCGCGGCGGGCGTTGCGTTTCTCCGCCGCGAGGTCGAGCAGTCCGGCGTGCCCGAGGCGCAGCAGGGGCTCGCGCAGATGCTCAAGGAATTCCCGTCCGCAGCCGGCATGACGCTCGACGAGGCGCTCGGCTCGCTCGGCGGCTCGCTCGGTTTCGTCCTCACGCTCGACTCCGCGAAGCGGCTGGAGCTGCCCGTCGGCGGGGAGAAAATCTCGATCCCCGCGCCGCGCGCCGCGCTGCTCGTGCAGGTGAAGGACGACCGCATTTTTAAGCGCCTCGACCAGCTCCTCGCCGCCAGCCCCGGCCTCGTGAAAACCGATGAGGCCGGCCTGCAAATGCGCACGCTGCCTTCGCCCCTGCCGCCGCCGGTCGAGCTGCGGCCCACGGTCGCGCTGTGGGGCGGCTACCTCATTCTCGCCACCGACGACCAGCTCG
>JANXSB010000694.1 GCA_025352865.1 Chthoniobacter sp.
TGCTCATCGGCGGCGGCATCATCCTCCTGCTGGCGCACAACTGGGATCAACTGAGCCGCCCCGCGCGCGTGGCGGTGGCCTTCGCGCCGCTCGTGCTCAGCCAGGCGCTGGCGTTTTGGATGCTGTGGACGGACCGGGGCACGACGGTGTGGCGCGAAACCGTGGGCACTTTTCTCGCGCTCATGGTCGGCGCGTGCATCGCGCTCATTTCGCAGACCTATAATCTGGGCGGCGACTTCGCGAAGTTCATGCTCGTGTGGACGCTCCTGAGCCTCCCAGTCGCGTACCTGCTGCGGGCCACACTGCCCGCGATTTGGTTCTGCGCCGCCACGGTCATTTGGGGTTTCAACATGGAGTGGGGTGAACGCGGGAGCGCGCTTTGGTTCTGGCCGCTGCTGGCTCTGGTGCTGCCGCTCTGGTGGATCGAGGGACGGCAGAATCGCTACCATCCGCGTCCGGTGCTGCTCGGTTGGGCCGTCGCAGGCGCGGGATGTTTCGGCGTCGCGTTTTCCTGCGTGCGCGAGTGGCGCGGGCATCACTGGATGCTGGCCTATGCGGGCTGGTATGCGTTTCTTTACATCGCGGGACGGCGCTGGTTTTCGGAAGGGCGCACGATCTGGCACCGCCCGTTTCAGTTCATCGGCGTGATCGGGTCGGCGACGATGGCGCTGATGCTGACCTTCGACTGGCCATGGCGGGAGCTGAACTACGCCATGCCGGACGCCGCAGCTCTCACGTCCCAGCCGCTGTCGTGGCTGGCCATCTTCCTGTGGCCAGCACTGGCCGCGCTGCTCTGGCTGGGAAGTCTGTGGCGGCGCGACATCCCTGCGGCAGTTGTCGGCGCTTTTCCCGGACTCGTCGCCGTGGCTATGACACTCCCGCCGGGCGGCACGGGCTCCGTCCAGGCGCTGTTCAATTTCTACGTCTTCGCCACCGGCGTCGCGCTGCTCGTCCTCGGCGTCCGGCGTCACCAGTTGGGCACGGTGAATGGCGGCATGCTGATCCTCTCCGCGCTGGTGCTCTGCCGGTTCTTTGACTCGGACCTGGGCTTTGTTTTGCGCGGCGTCGTCTTCATCGCGCTAGGCGCGGGCTTTCTCATCACCAATGTCCTTCTGCTCCGCCGCAAGCGCGCCGCACCATGAGCCGCACCCGCCTCCTCGCCCTCCTTTTCCTGATGGTCGCGCTGGTCCAGCTCGCGCTGCCGGCCATGCGCATCCGGCTTTACGAGCAGACGCTGCGGGACGGGAAGGTTTTTAAATTCCGCACCTCCCCCGTGGATCCGTACGATGCGTTCCGCGGCCGCTATGTGGCCCTGCGGTTTGAAACCGGAGATACCGCATGGAGCGAAAAGGAAATCGCGAGCTACGGCAAAAAGATCTTCGCCCTTGTGGAAACCGGGCCGGACGGATTCGCCCGGTTCACGAGCGCTTCGTCGAATCGTCCTGCGGGCGGAGACTGGCTGGAGGCGAAGTCGGGCTACAGCGCAGGGGACAAACAAGTCCGCGTCGAGGTTCCCTTTGACCGCTTCTACATGGCGGAAAAACTCGCGCCGAAAGCCGAGCAGGTTTACCGCGCGCACAGCGCCAATCGCGGCGAGCGCGACGCCTACGCCATCGTGCGCATTCGCAACGGCCTGGGTGTGATCGAGCAGGTCATCGTCGGCGGCAAGCCCCTCGCCGAAGCCGCGCGGGAGTGAGTGCTAATCCTCCAACTCCGTGTGGATCTCGATGAAATGCAGGATGTCGTGGCGGGTGACGATGCCGACGAGCTTGCCGTCCTCGATGACGGCGAGGCGCGTGAGTTCCGGCGCGAGGAGCAGGCGCATGGCGCGCGCGGCGGATTCATTCACGCCGATGCGCAGGGCGTCGGAACTTTTCTCAGCGACGACATCGCCGGCGGAAACGTAGGGCCATTTCTCGCGCGGGATTTCCTTGAGAAAATCGAGCCGCAGCAGCCCGCGGAAATCGCCGTCCGCGGCGCAGACGGGATAGACGACGTAGTGGCCGGTGAGGAAAAAATCCTCGACCGCGAGATTGAGCGGGAGCGTGTCGGGGATGACCGCGGGGTTGGCCGTCATCAGGTCGCGCACGCGCACGCCGGCGAGCATCTCGCGCTGGATGGCATTCGCGTAGCCGGCCTCGGCGGCGCTTTTGAGGAAGAAGCCGATGAGCAGATAAATCACTCCCCGCCAATTCTGCGGAGGCACCAATAACATCCAGGCACCGGCAAAAATAAGCAGCCAGCTAAAGCCGATGCCGATGCGCGAGGAGATGTAGGTCGCACGGCGCAGGCGACCCGTTTTTGCCCAGATGAGCGCACGCAGCACGCGTCCGCCGTCGAGCGGGTAGCCCGGGATCATATTGAAAACGACGAGGCTGAGATTGGTCATGGCGAGCAATCCGCAGACGACTGCCGCAGGCTGCCAGCCGAGCGCCGCGAAGCCCCACGAAAGCAGTTGGGAAAGCACGCTCAGGATCACACTCACAGCCGGACCGCCGAGCGCGATTTTCAATTCGGACTTGGCGTCATCCGGCTCACGCGAGATTTCGGCCAAGCCGCCGATGAAAAGCAACGTGATGCGCGGCACGGGGATGCCGCAGCGCTGGCTGACGAGGCTGTGCCCCAGCTCGTGCAGCAGGATGCTCGAGAAAAAGAGGAACGCCGCGATGACGCCGAGCGCGATGTAAACCGCCGGGGAACGCCCCGGCAGCTCGGCAGGAAAAAGCTCGTTGGCGAGTTCGTAGGTGACGATGGCCGCGATGAGAAACCACGAGGCATCAAGGTAAAACGCGATGCCAAACCAGCGCCCGATGAACAGCCCGCCGCGGCGGCGTCCGGGTGCCTTTTCCTGGCTCACTGCGCCGCGCCGCCTCCGGGCGCGGGAGCAGGCTCCGCCTTGATCTCCGGCCAGTCAGAGTTTTCCACGCCCTCGCGCAGTTCGGCGGGGACGAGGAGGGAGAAGCGGTTTTCACCCGACAGAAATCCGGCGGCATTTTCGCCGCTGAATTCCGCGCGGATGATTTTTTCTGTAAGCGGTGGGGCGCACGCGACAACTCGAATCGGATGCTGCGGCGGGCCGGTGATGTAGATCGTGAACGGTGCCGCGAACGCGGTTCCCGCGAGGGCCGTGCCGCTGACCTTGGCGCTGATCGACGGGCTGCGCGGAAAGCCTTCGCGAAACTCCAGCGTCGCTTCGCAGTTTTCCGTGCTGCTGTGCGCCCACAAATCCACGCGACCGGAGAGCGTTGGCGCGGCTCCATTTCCATTCACGAAGACATCACCCTGCAGCCGCTCAACGCCCAGGAAACGAAGCTCCCGCGCCTGACAGCGGACATTCCAGCGCCAGTCGCTCCACGGCGCGAAGGTCAGGGCAAAGGGCGGCGGTGGATCGAAGGGCAGCTCGTTCAAGGCCGTGAAGAGCGGCTGGAAATACGGCTGCGAAAACGGCACTGGCGCGAGCGCAGTACCATCGCCGAATGAGGCTTCGATAATTAGCGCGTCGCCCGCGACCGTCGCCGCGCTGGCCGGGCCGGTGATTTGCAAATTCAGCGCGGCGCGAAGATCGAGCTTCCGCTTTTGACCCGGCTCGAAAAACGGGCGCAAGCCCGTGGACTTGCTGCTCATCGCGAGCTTGAGCGACGGGTCGCGCAGGTTGGTGAAATCCATTTCGCCCGTCGCGCTGAAGTCGCCGGTCGGATGCTGACCCGCGAATTTTTCCAACCGCAAAATCTGCCCGTCGAAACTGGCCGCGCCCTCGACGCCGGTGAGCGCGCCGCCGCTCCAGCCGAGCGGGAGGCGGGCTTTGCTGAGCGTGAGCGCGCCGCCGGTTTTGAGCGCGCCGAGCGGGCCTTCGGCGGTTACGTTTCCACGGACGAGTCCCTCGATGGGAAAGCGCAGACCGGTGAGCTGCGCGGTTTCGTGGAGGCTGAGGTCGTAGGCGGTGACGGCGAGTTTGCCGACGGTGTGGTCGTCGAGCAGCGTGGCGAGCGAGGTGTTGGGCCACGCGTTCCAAAGATCGAGCGGGAGGAGCGCGTCGCCTTCGAGCCAGAGCGTCTGGCCGTGCATGAGGCGCATGCCTTGGAGGGACACGGCCTTATCGACCACGCCGACGTGCGCGGTGAAGGACGACTCGTCGTCCGAGAGCGCGAAGTTTGAGAAGACCATGCCGCCGTGCGAGTAGCTGCCTTCGAAGTCGGCATTGATCGGATGCAGCAGCGCGGCGGTCGCGCCGAGCGAGCGGACCTTGTGGAGGCGCGCGAGGAATTTTCCGCTGTGCCCCTTCGCCGAGCCTTCGCCGTCCCAATCAATAAACGCGCCGCCTGCCAGTGGCTCGGGGACGATGGGCTGCTGCAGGATCGCCGCGTATTTCGCGAGGTCCTGGACGGACGCATGCAACTCTCCCCAGTACTGTTTTTCCCCGACGATATTCACCACGCCGCTGCCGCTCAGGTAGTCCGCGCCGTTGCGCAGCGAGACGTTGCTGATCTGATATTCGTTGCCATTGAGCACGATGCTCGCGTCGAGCTTTTCGAGCGGCGCATTGCGCCACCGAAGCTGCGATCCGGAGATGACGAGCTGGCCGTCGAATTTCTGATCCTTCCCGCGCACCGAGCCGCGAATCGTCGCGCGCCCCGCGGCGAAGCGGAACTCCGGCATGAGCAGCGCGGAGAGCGCAGTCAGGTCGTCGAGCTGGCCTTCCTTGATCGTGAGCGCAAAGTCCGACTGCCACCACGCGACGCCCGGCACGGGCCACGCCATTTCGCCGGAGAAAGCCACGCGGTTGCGGCCCTGCGTGAGCGCGAGTTCGGGGATTTGGAAACGCCCGTCGAGCAGTTTCGCGCCGACCACGAGCAGATCCCACTGGCGCGTCTCCCATTGGAAATTGGCGGCCTCGAAACGCAGCTCGCCGCTGCCTTTCACAAACTGCTGCGGCGGCCCGCGGAAGCTGAAATGGCCAGTCTTGATCGTGCCGCCCGCCGCGTCGGAGATGCCGAGGAAAGTGGCGAGCTGAGCCACGTCGATCCGCGAAAACGGAACCGAGACATCGATGGAAAACTGCGGCTCGTTCGGGAGAATCTGCACGTCGGCGCGGAGGTCGCCGCCAAAGGCCGCCAGCTTCACGGCGAACTTCAGCCGGCCATCCGCGAGGTCATTCAGCGCGCAGGAAAAATCCTGCACTTCGACGCCGGGTTCGAGCGTGAGCGCGGCGATTTGCAGCTTGCCGTCCTCGATCGCGGTCGTGCCCGCCACGTTGCGAAACGTGCGCGTGAGCCACGGCTGCTTGACGAGAATCTGCCCGGCGGTGACCGAGCCCGCCTCGACATTGCTCAGCGTGAAGGCGGTCTGGAGCAGGCGCACGTAGTCGCCATTGCTGGCGAAAATGAAATCCACACCCGCCGCCTCGAAGAGCTCCGGCGAGGCCAGCATGCGTCCGCGCGGGCGCGGCACACGCAACGTGAAACCGCCGGAACCCGCGGTGGTTTCCGACACCAGCGGCAGCGTCACTTTGCCGGTCACGCCGTCGAGGGCGAGGCGCTGGAACCATTGGCCGGAGCCGCGCGGGAGGAGATTGCGCCAGGAAAAACTCGCGGTCGCCGTCTTGATTCCGAACCGGGTGACCGCGCGGTTTTCACTCTCGTATGACCACACCGAATCGCGCAGAATCACCGGCTCGAAAAGACTGCCGCCGACGCTGCCGATCTGCACGTCCACGTCATTGCGCCACGCCTCGAAGCGGATGAAATGCAGCGCGGCAAAGCGGAAGCAATCCGGCTGGAAAAGCGAGAGGACGGCGCTGACGAGCAGCAGCAGCGCGAGGCGGACGGGCCGGAAGCGGTGCGGGTGCGGACGCGGGCTGGCGGTGCCCGCGGGCGGTGAGGTGGAGAGGGACGTGGAGTTGCTCAAGACAGGGCGGGAACCGTAACGCGACCCGGCGAAAAGAAAAGCGGCAGCGCGAATTTCCACGGCCCTGCCGGGCCGAAAACTCGTCTCACTGCGGTTCTAAAATGCGAGGCGGACGCCGCCGGAGACGTTGTTGGAGCTGTAGTTCGAGCGGGCGAGTTCGCCGTCATAATAGACGTAGGTCGCGGTGCGCTCGTTCCAGAGGACGGCGACACCCGCGCCGACGAGCAGGCTGTCGCGGTCTTTCTCCGGGCCGTCCACGGTGAAGGTGCCGCCGGCGGCGGTGGCGAAGCGCGCATTGAAGGCGAAGCCGCTGTCGCCGTACTCATGCTGCCAGGAGGCGCGGACCTCGGGCTTGATGACCACGCCGCCGACATGCCAGTCGTACGAAGCCTTCGCGCCGAGGGCGCTGCGGAGGGATTCCGTGCGCTGCGAGCCGTAGCTCAGCGGAGCCAGCGAGCCGTGCTCGGTGAAGCCGCCGATGCCGACGTGCGTGTACTGAAAGCTGGCCGTGGGGCCGACGGTCAGCCCGCCCTTTTTCCAGTCGTAGCCGGCGGCAAAGAGCGCGTTGACTTCGCCGCCATTCTCGCTGCCGCGCGCGGTGCCGCGGAGCGCGGTGCGGCGCGTCTCGTAGCTGTTGAGGCCGCCGGTCACGGCGGCGTCGGCGTAAAAGCCGCCGGTGAAATACGTGGCGTAAATGCCGAGCTTGCCGCCATCGACGGTGATGCGTCCGTCGCGGCTCAGGTCGATGCCGGTGCGGGCGTAGCCGGCCATGAGGCCGAGCGCGAAATTCGGCGTGAGGCGGTAGTCCACGCCGAGCGTGAATCCGCCGGTGGAGAGGTCGTAGCCGCGTGCGTTATCGGTGTCGCCGAGCTTGGTAAATTCGCCGACGCCCGTGACGAAGAAGCCGAGGCGCGAGTCCGCGGGCGCGACAAGTTCCTTGCCTCCTTTGCCCGCCGGGCCGGCGACGCCGAGCGTGCCGCTGGTGCTGGCGGCACTGCCGCTCATGGCATAGCCGGAGGAGCTGAAGCCGGTGCTGCCGTCGCGGATGTCGGAGGTGCGGCGTTCGAGATTCGCGGCCTGCACGTTGGCGAGCGAGACGCCGAGATTGTAGATGGACGTGAGTTCGTCCGGCGCGATCAGCTCGAAGTCGCGGCAGAGGTTGCCGAGCGATTCGTCGTTGAGGAAATTAATGAGCGGCGAGGCTCCGGCGCGACCGACGGCTTTGTCGAGCGCCTTGCCGACGGCGATGTGATTTGGGTCGTCGCAGAACGTGCGCGCGGCATCGGCGAAGGAACCCTGCACGGCCCGCAGGATCACGGCGTTGGGCTGATAAACGATCACGCCTTTCACAATGCTGCCCGTGGCGAAGTCGTTTTGTTCCGTGCCGAAGGTGCCGCCCACGCCGCCGTTGGCCGTGACGAAAGGAATCTCGTCGCCGACATGGAGTTTGAAACCATTCAACCGCACCACGCGCACGGTGCCGGCGAGACTGGCCTGGCCGTGAACGGCGAGCAGGTCGTGCTCGCCGGACGCGAGCCCCGCGACCTCGATGCGCAGCGTGCCGCCCGCGCTCTGCGTGAAATTTCCATGAATCGTGAGCGTGCCAGGCGAATTGCCGGGGCTGACGGTGCCGCCATTCACGAGGCTCCCGCCAATGAAGCCGTGGCCGCCGAGCAGCCCGCCGGGATTGACCGTGACGCCGGGGCTGGCGAGCGAGCCATCGACGATGAGACTGCCGCCATTCACATTGGTCCCGCCGGTGTAAGTATTGGCACCGGTGAGCGTGAGCGTGCCTCCACCGACTTTGGTCAGTGAGCCGCCGATGAAGCTCTGCTGCTGGCTGGTGCCGGCTTGCGCGAAATTCGGGAAGCCGTCCTGAATGATGCCGGAAAAGACGGTGCTGAGGTTATTGCCGCCGACGGTCAGATTCTTGGCTCCGAGGAAGACTGCGCCGCCGCCTTCGATCGAGCCGAGAGTGGTGCCGGGGCCGCTCAACTCGGAGATATTGACGAAGGAATTCGGATGCTCGTTGATGACGCGCGCGAGGCCACCGCTGGCCCCGTTGGCCAGTTCGAGATAGGAGCGGTCGCCGGCGTTGATGATCGTGGCACTGGCGGCGGTGGGCGCGTCCGTCACGACGGCACCGAAATACGTGTAGCTGTCCGCGCCGCGATTGGTGATGACCGCATGATCCGCGGACGAGGTGTTGTTGAAATCCGTGTGCGAGCCATCGGCGAGATTGTGGATCACCACATTGCCGGCCATCGAGCTGTTGAAGAACTTCGTGAACCCACCGGCGGTGTCCACGGTGATCATCTGGGTGAGCCCGGAGGTGTTCGTGATCCCCGCGCCGGTGAGGGTCAGCGAGGACTGGAGCAGGACGATGTTGCTCCCTTTGGTCGGCGCGGTCAGCGTGTTCTGCGCCCCAGTGAGGAGGATCGTGAAAGCGCCCGCGCCCGGGTTGAAGTTGATCGCCTGCGCAAAAATGGACGTGTTGTTGATGGTCGCCGTCCCGCCGACCGTGCCGTTAAAGTTCGCGGTCTCAGAGTTCCACGGGGTATTGGCCGCGCCAGCCGGTGTGTTGGACCACTGCGTGACGAAGTTATTCCACGTCCCGCTGCCCGAGACCCCGGCATTCGCGGCCGTCCCGACCCAGTAGAGCGGCCCCGAGAGGACTTGGCCGAAAGACGAGGCGAGACCGAGGCCGAGCAGCAGGGCGATGGACCCAAGGAGCGGGCGGCGGGAGCGGGCGGTGGATGCGGAGTTTTTCATGGGAGTGCGGAGTTGATGTCTTTGGTGAAAATCGTCGGCGGCAAGTGAGGCACCGTCCCGGCGGCTGCGAGGTGCACGCCGATTGCTGAACACCGGCCCCGTGCCGGTCAAACCAATTCGCCGAACCTCCGCGCGCGAGACGCGGCGATTTGGAAATACTGGCAAGACACGCCGCTCCCGCCTGATATTTTGCGCCCATGAAAATGATTCCCCGCCGCCAATTTTTCCAAATCACCGCCAGCCTCACGGGCCTGCTCGCCGCGCACGGGTGGGCCGCGGACGCTGAGTGGAAGCCAATCTTCGACGGAAAGACCCTCGAAGGCTGGAAGGTGACGGCCTTTGGTGGCGGCGGTGAGGTGGCGGTGAAAGACGGCCTGCTCACACTCCCGGCGGGCAATGATCTGACCGGCGTGAACTTCACCGGCGCGATGCCGAAGATGAATTACGAGCTGGTGCTGGACGCGCAGCGCGTCGAGGGCTCGGACTTTTTCTGCGGGCTCACTTTTCCGTACGGCGAGGCCTGCTGCACCTTCGTCGTCGGCGGGTGGGGCGGCGCGCTCGTCGGGCTGTCGAGCATCAATGGCGACGACGCCTCGGAGAATGAGACGACGAAGTTCAAGAAGTTCGAGAAAGGGCACTGGTACAAGATCCGCGTGCGGGTCACGCCGGCGAAGATCGAGGCGTGGATCGACGATGAGCAGATGCTCGATGTCGAAACGAAGGGCAAGAAAATCGGCATGCGCTCGGGCGAGATCGAGATGTCGAAACCCTGCGGCATCGCCACCTATCGGACCCACGCCGCGCTGCGCGGGATCAAGCTGCGCCCACTCGGCGAAGCGAAATAGCAACCGCCGTTCACGACCTTCCCTTTATGAAAAACCACCTCCCCGCCATCGCCCTCCTCGCCGTCGCCCTCTCCACCACCTCGCTGCGCGCGGACGACAAACCGGCAGCGCCCGCCACACCCGCGGCGACCACGCCAGCCACCGATAAGATTTACGCGCCAAAGGATCTGACCGCACTGCGCGCGCTGAAAGGCCAGACCGTGAAAATCGAGGGCACAATCCTCAAGCAGGGCGAATCGAAAACCGGCGCGGTGCGCTACCTGAATTTCACGGAGCATTACCAGGAGAGCATCTCGATCGTCTTCATGGTCTCGAAAGGTGCAGGCGATTTTACCAAGGAAAAGCTGACGAACTACGTCGGCAAAAAAGTGCAGGTGACCGGTGCCGTCGGCGAATACAACAATAACCTCCAGATCGAAATCCACGCGCTCGACCAGCTCAAACTCGTCCCATGAAAATGGCGCGCACACTTTTCCAAACAGCCACGTCAATCCTCCTGCTCGGCGCGCACGCCTCGGCGTGGGATGCCGGCGGGCACATGCTCACCGGGCAGATCGCATGGGAGCGGCTGCGGCCCGATGTGCGCGCGAAAGTCAGCGCACTCACAGCCAAACTGCCCAACGAATACAACGCGCAGCAGCCCTACAACTTCGTCACCGCGCCGACGTGGATGGACGACATGCGCTCGATGCCGAAATACCCGTGGTCGAAGCTGCATTACGTGAATCTCGAATACACCGCGACGGGCACGCCCGTAGTCATTCCCGAGGGGCCGCACATCCTCTCGGCGATCAGCGAAAGCATCGCCGCGCTCAAAGCCGCCGACACGCCCGAGGACCGTCGCGTCGAGGCGCTCGGCATGCTCGTCCATTTCGTCGGCGACGTGCATCAGCCGCTCCACGCCACGGACTGGGGCGGCGACCGCGGCGGCAACGGCTACCTCATCATGGGCGTCACCTTCAGCGACCTCATGCCAAAGATGGTCGCGAACCTGCACACGTTTTGGGACAAGGCCTACCGCTTTGACACCAAAGCCGGGAAAGCCGCCGAGCTTTGGACCTGCCCGGAGATCAAGACCCGGCCTAAAGCGCCGGGCGAAGGTGTCATCGCCGAGCAGGCCAGGGAACTCATGCTGCGCTTCCCCGAGGCGTCGCTCTACCAGCTCGCGGACAAAGGCGGTCCCGTCGCCTGGGCGCGCGAGAGCCATACCATCGGCTGCCTCGCCGCGTATCCGCAACGCCCCTACCCCGCCGCGGATGAACCCGTCGCGCTCACGCCGGAATTCATCAGCAAAGCCCACGAAATCGCCGGCCAGCGCGTGACCCTCGCCGGCTACCGACTGGGCAATCTGCTCAACGAGATTTTCGGCGCGACGGCGAAGCCATGAGCAAGGAATGACCGACACCCCACCTGCAATCTGCGCCATGAGACTCACCGAAGATACCGCACGCGTAAAATGGCGGGCAGAGAAGTCGCGGAAGTTAGTCGGGAAAGGTGCGGAGGTTTACGCGAAGGCGTGAGGCTGCTATTCTGCATCCATGAAAGCCACCTTCGCTGAACCCGAGATCGTCACCAAAAACGGGAAGCCCGTTTCGGTCATCATTCCCATCAAGGAGTATGAAGAAATGCTCGAACGCCTCGAAGATGCCGAAGATGTCGCGTATCTAAAAGCGGCCCGGCGCAAGCCGCTGCATTACCGTCCGCTGGCGGACGTGCTCGCCGACTTGGCGAAGAAGTAGCGATGTATCGGGTCGTCGTTGAGCGCTCTGCTGAGAAAGACTTGAAAAGGCTTTCCTCGGAAATTCGCGCCCGCGCTGCGACGGCGATACTGGCTTTGGCCAAAAATCCACGTCCCTCTGGCAGTCGGAAGCTGGCCGGAACCGAAAGCGACTGGCGCATACGCGTCGGTGACTATCGAATCGTCTATGAAATCGCGGACGAAATCCGCATCGTCCGCATCAACCGCGTGCGTCACCGTCGCGATGTTTACCGATGAAAATCACCGAAGACGTCCGCAAATACGCCGCCGAACAGGCGATTTCCGAGGGGGAGGCGTTGAAGAAAAGCATGGAGGAGAAGTCGAAGAAGTTTGTGGAAAAGAGCGCGG
>JANXSB010000489.1 GCA_025352865.1 Chthoniobacter sp.
GCTGATCGACCAGCTCGCGCGGCTGCCGTGGCTTGCGAACCGGCTCGTGGACAAGGACGGCAGCCCGCTGGTCCGACCCACGGAAGCGCTGCGCTGGCAGCTCGCACCCGCGCGCGACCAGCACGACGACTACCGCCTGCAGCTCGTGCAGCCCGACGGCTCGCCGGTCGGCGAGTGCGCGCTCGTGCTCGCCGGGCAGCCCACGCTTTACCTCACCGCGCACGCGCTGTGGGCGGGGCCGCCGGTGGATGCGCGTGCGCTCAATCCCGCCGCGGAAACGCGCATCCCCGCACCGGCGCTCGAGACGATCGATGGCGCGCGCTTTCTCCGCAGCCTCGATCTCGAGATGCCACCGCGCCTCCGCGAGCGTGTGCGCGTGGTGCGGCTCATGCCAAAGCTGCGCTGCGAATTGCAGCCGACCTATCCCGGCGCGGCCTCGGAAATCTGCGTGATCGAAGCGCTCGGCGAGAGCAGCGAGGGCGGTGCGCCGATGCACTTCACGCCGCACGGCTGGATGAAACGCGCGGACGCGGAGGCGGTCGCCGCGGAGGCGGGCGAGGCGGACGGGCGAATCATCGCGCATGACGACGCGCTGCTGCACGCGGTGCCTGAACTGCTCCATTCTCTCGAACCGAAATGGGATTTCCACGCGCACCATTGGTTCGTGAAAGTATCGCGGAAATTCGCGGACACCTTTGTCCCGTGGCTGCGCTCGCTGCCGCGCGATGCTGTGGCTGTCGAGCTTCGCGGGGCGCTCGCCTCGTTTCTCGATGCGCCGCTCGCGGGTTCGGTGCGGCTGGATGTGGAGGCTTCGGACGTGGACTGGTTCGATCTCCGCGTGGTGCTCGAAGTCGCCGACCTGCAGCTCACGCAGGAGGAGCTGAAGGCGCTGCTCGACGCCGGCGGAAAGTGGGTGCGGCTGGGCGCAAAAGGCTGGCGGCGGCTGGAGTTTCAGCTTTCCGCCGAGGACGAGGAACAGCTCTCGCGGCTCGGCCTGAACGCGCGCGAATTTTCCAGCACACCCCAGCGCCTGCACGCGCTCCAGCTTGCCGACAAGGCGGCGAAAGGCTTCCTGCCCGGTGCGCAATACGAGGCGGTGGTGCGGCGCGTGGCGGAGTTGCAGGCGCGCGTCACGCCGGAGATTCCCGCGGGCATTCGCGCGGAGTTGCGGCCCTACCAGCGCGACGGGTTCCACTTCCTCGCCTACCTCAGCGCGAACCGTTTCGGCGGCATTCTCGCCGACGACATGGGCTTGGGAAAGACGCTGCAAACGCTCACTTGGCTGGTCTGGTTGCGCGCGCAATCCGAGATGCCGCTGCCCTCGCTCGTCATCTGCCCGAAAAGCGTGACCGACAACTGGCGCGCGGAAGTCGAGCGGTTCGCACCGGGTCTGCGCGTGCGCATCTGGCAGCGGCATGATGTAGGCGCGCTGCCGCACGAAACCGCGAGCGCCGACCTGCATGTGCTCAACTACGCGCAGCTCCGCACGGTCGGCGATGCGCTGGCGAAGATGACGTTTCTCGCCGTGATCCTCGATGAGGGGCAGTTCATCAAAAATCCCACGTCGATCACCGCGCGCCTCGCCATCGCCCTGCGCGCGGGGCATCGGCTCATCCTTACCGGCACGCCGATTGAAAACCGGCTGCTCGACCTTTGGAGCCTCATGGCTTTTGCCATGCCCGGCGCGCTCGGCCCGCGCGCGGAATTTGCGCGGCTCTACGATGCGAAGGACGACCCGCACGCGCGCCGCCGGCTCAGCGCGCGGGTGCGGACGTTCGTTTTGCGCCGGACGAAATCGCAGGTGGCGAAAGACCTGCCGGACCGCATTGAGGAGGATCTTTTCTGCGAGCTGGAGGGCGAGCAAAAGACGCTCTACCGCGCCGAGTTGAAGCGCGCCCAGCAACTGCTCATGGGCGTGGCGACGCAAAAGGAACTCGCAAAAAACCGCTTTCACGTCCTGACCTCGCTGCTCCGCCTACGGCAAATCTGCTGCGACCCGCGGCTCATCAAGCCCGAATCCAAAGCCGTGGGCGCGAAAGTCGAGGCGCTCGTCGAGCAGCTCGAACCGATCATGGAGGAAGGGCAGAAGGTCCTCGTTTTCTCGCAGTTCGTGGAAATGCTCGGCCTCATCCGCACCACGCTCGCGGAGCGCGGCTGGCCGCTTTTCTATCTCGACGGCGCCACCGAAAACCGCGGCGAACTGGTGCGCAATTTCCAAGCCGCGGAAGGCGCGGGGATTTTCCTCATCTCGCTCAAAGCCGGCGGCTTCGGCCTCAATCTCACGGCGGCGAGCTACGTCGTGCTTTTCGATCCGTGGTGGAATCCGGCGGTGGAAAACCAGGCCATCGACCGCACCCACCGCATCGGGCAGGTGAACAAAGTCATCGCCTACCGGCTGCTCGTGAAAGACAGCGTCGAGGGGAAAATCCGCGCCCTGCAAAAGACCAAGCGCGCGCTGGCGGATGATGTGCTCGGGGAGGAGCAATTCGCGCAAAGCCTCACGCTCGACGAACTGCGCGCGGTCTTCGCCGACTGACGCGGAAAAACCGGGCGCGGTGCGCCGCTATGCTCGACACTCCGACAGCAAAGCCTCACGCAATCGCAAAGTAACAAGTCAACCTAACCAATGAAGCACATATGAAATGGTCTTGGAAAGCATTTGGCATGCAGCTTGTCGCTATGGTTGTCCTCGGGCTCGCATTAGGATATTTGGTTAGCATACCCATTGAAGCGAGGCGAGGTCCGGGCGGCGCTGACGCGACTATGCTATCGCTGGCAGTAGGTGCCTTCCTTGCCACTATTCTGCTTGCCGCGCTTGCTGGATGGAAAGGTTGGGGTGTCATGCCGCTCCTCATCGCTGCCTGCATTGTTTCGTCTCTATATTCCGACAATCCCGCTCGTGGGATACTGCCGTTCATGTTCGCCCCTCCAACATATTTGGCCACCCGCAAGTTGCGGATGATCGTTCTCTATTACTTTCCAGCGGATGTGCCGCAAACGGATGAATTGCCGTCGAAGAGCGGACTTGACCAGACGCCGGATGCCTAGACAAGCAATGTGGTCGCTGGGTAAGCGACAATGAACAGTATCCGCTCCCATTTCGGAGCGGCCTGCTGTCGCCGCGCTCTTTCGGAGTGCTGGAAAGGCGCGATTACTTCGCGGCGTTGAGCGGGCGGATCTTGATGTTGCGGAAGGCGACCTGGCCGTGGTCGCCTTGGAGGGCGATGAAGCCGCTGTCCGCTTTGGCGAAGCCGGCCATTTTGCCGAACTTACTTTTCGCCACGCGCTCGTTGAAGTCGTCGCTGCCGAGGACGTACTCGAAATATTTCACGCCGTTGATTTCGTGGAAGCATTTCTCGGGGCTGAGGACGAGGCGGACGTGGTTCCACTGGCCGGCGGGTTTGGTGGCGTCAAGGGTCTGGCCGGTCTTGGGATCGACGGGCGGCTGATAGAGCGCGTAGAGCCAGCCGCAGCGCTGCGGGTCGGCGGCTTTGGCGTTGTCTTCGAGCTGGACTTCGGGGCCGGTGGCCCAGGCGGCACCGCCGTCGTCGGTGACGCGATACATGAGGCCGCTGTTGCCGCCTTCGGAGATGTTGTAGTCAAACTGAATCTCGAACCACGCGAACTTCTCCGCGGTGACGATGTCGCCTGCGTCGTGCGGATCGACGCAGGTGAGTGCGCCGTCTTTCACCTGCCAGCCTGCGCGGACGCCTTCCTTTTTGAAATTGTGCCAGCCGGTGAGCGAGGTGCCGTCGAAGAGCAGCCGCCAGCCGGCAGTTTTTTCGGCGGCGGTGAGGGTGTTAACGGAGGCTTCGCCGGGCGCGGCGGCTTTCGCCGGAGCGGATGGCGCGGGGTCGGCGGCGAAGGTGGGGTTTGAGGTCAGCGCGACGGACAGAGCGGTGGCGCAGGTGAGGAGGGTGAGTTGGGTTTTCATGGGAGTGTGGGTTGCGGATTTTTTAGCCCGATGCAGGCAGGCGCGACGATGACAAAGCAAGCTCTGCCTCACCAGACTTCTTGACGGCGATCTTCCGCCGAGCTTGGGCGCGCGGCTACTTCGCCGGTGCGGCAGCCTTGCTTTTGGCGAGCGCGAGGCGGTCGT
>JANXSB010000700.1 GCA_025352865.1 Chthoniobacter sp.
CATCGTGGCCCCGAGAAAAATGACGACGAGGCCGACGAGGACGTTCGCGCCCGGCGTGCCGCGGAAGAATTTCCAAGTGTAGTAAATCGCCACCGCGAGCAGGACGATTTCAACCGCGTCCTTCCAATGCTGAGTTGCGAAATCGCCGACGGTCATGTGAGCACCTCCGGGTTGAGAATCGCCTCCGTCATGCGCAGTGCCTCGGCATTCGGGCGCACCTCATGGACGCGGAAAATGTCCGCGCCATGCGCGCGTCCATAGCTCGTGAGCGCGACCGTCGGCCACGCACGGTCTTCCATCGCGTCCGTGCCGAGCGCCTTTCCGATGAAGGATTTTCGCGACACCCCGAGAACCAGCGGACGCCCGCCAACCCGCATGGAATCAAGGTTGCGGATCAGGGCAAGGTTGTGCGCCAGGGTTTTTCCGAAGCCAATTCCTGGATCAAAGGCGAGGCGCATGGGGTCAATTCCGCACCGTAGGCAACCGTCAAATGTTTGTCTAAAAAATTCCCGGATTTCCGCCGTTATATCCCCGTATTGCGGTGCCACTTGCATGTCACGCGGCGTGCCCTGCATGTGCATGGCGATGGCACCCGCACCGCTCGCGCGGACGACCTCGCGCATCGCCGGGTCGCGCAGGCCGGTCACGTCGTTGACGATCTCCGCGCCAGCGGCCAGCGCGGCGCGGGCGACCGCGGGCTTCATGGTGTCGATGGAGATGGCGGGGAAGGTTGAGAGTTGAGAGTTGAGAGTTGAGAGGCGTTCGATCACCGGCAGCACGCGCCGCATTTCCTCCGCCTCGCCGACCGGCTCCGCGCCAGGGCGCGTGGATTCGCCGCCGATGTCGATGATCTCCGCGCCTTCCGCCGCGAGCCGCAGCGCGTGGGCGACCGCGTTTTCGGTGTCCGCGAACTGCCCGCCGTCGGAAAACGAATCGGCGGTCACATTCACCACGCCCATGATGAGCGCGCGATCGGTGAGGTCGAAGGTGCGGGATTTCGTTTGCCAAATCATTTGCGGAACACGCGCGGAATGGTGCAACAATCCGAATCGGTGAAGCGTAAGGAATACGCGCCCGCAACGAGTCTCCAAACGAAAACCAAAATATGAACGCTGCCATCGAGCCAACCGCCTCCGTCCGCACCCGCCAGTTTCCGCCCTTCAGCCTCACGCGGCTGCTCCGCACAGTTTTCGATCCGCAGCCGGGCGAGCGCGTGTGTGTGCTGATCGACCTCGAAGACCCGGCCGAGATCGCGGGCTTTCACTTTCTGCAAAACCCCGATCTTTCCATCCAGCGCCACGCGCACGACGTGGTCTATCAAGGGTTGCGCCACGGGACGATGGCGGACCTCGGACTCGAAGGGGGCGAGATGTTTGCCTACGCGATCACGGGCGGGAGCAATCTCGATCTGCCGGAAAAAGGCTTCGCGACGGACGGGCGCGAGATTGATTTGGTCGAGGACGTTTACAAAAAATACACGCTCGTGCTGTGCGTCTCGACTTACTCCGCGACCGCGCCGCTGACGGCGTTTGCGAAACAGTTCGGCTTCCGCGGGGCGACCATGCACGGGATGAATCAGATCATCCTCAGCTCGGGTCTGGCGGTGGATTATTTCGAGGTGAGCAAGCAGGCGGAGAAGCTGCGGCTCGGGATGACGCGGGCGGAGTGGGTGGAGATTGATTTCGCCTTCGAGGAAAACAGTTACACGCTGCATCTCGATCTCGCGGAGCAGGAGGCGCAGAAAAGCCACGGCCTGTGCCGCGGCGGCCCGGACATCGCGAATCTGCCGGCGGGCGAAATCTATTATGTGCCCGCGAGTGCGGCGGGTGAGTTTCCGCACAAGTACGAGGACGGGACCATCGCCGTGATGACGGTCGAAAACTGCCGGGTCCAGCGGGCGACTTTGCTCCGTGGAAATCAGGCGACGGTGGACGAGCACAACGCGAAACTGCAATCCGACCCGGTGACGGGCGAACTGGGCGAGCTGGGCTTTGGCACGCAGGAGCTGCCGGTCTCGGGCCGCGACATTCAGGACGAAAAAATCCTCGGCACGATGCACGTCGCGACGGGCCGCAGCGATCATCTCGGCGGACGGCTGACGCCCGATCTTTTCGCGAACAAGAAGAACGCGACGCACGACGACATCCTGTTTTCGCCGTCGAAAACGCCGGAGATCAATGTGCCGCAGGTGCGCATGCGCCGCGATGGCCGGACCGAGGTGCTGATCGAAAACTTCGCGCCCGCCGTCTACATGCGTGAGTTGCTGAGGGACTGAAAAGACAGGAACGCTAAACACGCGAAAATACGCGAAAACGTGCGAAAGGATTTTTCGCGGCCTTTCGCGCTACTTTCGCGTGGTTCGCGTTTAAGAATCCCCCGTAGTTTCTGCCGACCCATGAACATCTACGAGACCGACAGGCTCCTCGCGGAGTATCTCCTCTTTCACTACGGCTCACCGGAGGAAGTGCTCCCGCACGCGGACGGGCCGCGCGGCACGCTCGGCTATCCGCAGCGGTGCGTGAGCGAGTGTCTCGATGCGACTCGCTTGCCGGAAAAAGCACGCGCGCTCGATCTCGGCTGCGCGGTCGGGCGCTCGACTTTCGAGCTGGCGCGACATTGCGGCGAAGTGGTCGGCGTGGATTTCTCGCGGCGCTTTATCGACGCGGCGGACGCGCTGCGTCGCGACGGGGCGCTGGATTATTTGCGCGCCGATGAGGGCGCGCTAACGACGCCGTGCCGCGCGCTCGTGCCAGCGGAAATCGATCGCGGGCGGACGCGGTTTGAAACCGGGGACGCGATGGATTTGCGGGCGGATTTGGGCGCGTTCGATGTCGTGCTGATGGCGAATCTGATCGACCGGCTGCGCGAGCCGCAGCTCTGTCTGACACGGCTCGCGGCGCTGGTGAAAGCGGGCGGGCAACTCATCATCACGTCGCCCTATACGTGGCTGGAGGAGTTCACGCCGCGCACAAACTGGCTCGGCGGATTCGAGCGCGACGGACGGCGCGTGGCGACGCGCGACGGCCTGGAAGCCGCGCTGGCAGATGATTTCCAGCTCATCGCGACGCGCGAGCTGCCTTTTTTCATCCGCGAGCACGCCCGCAAATTCCAATGGAGCGTGGCCGAGGCGACGGTCTGGCACCGCCGGTGAAATAGCGCTACGGCGCGAGGCCGAGGCTCTTGAGCAAGTGCGGCAGGATGACCTGCTGCGCGCCGTCGCCATTCGGATGGATGCCGTCCGGCACGAGGGCGAACCACTGCGTTTCGCCCTGCTTGAGCACCGCCTGCCAGTCCGCTGAAAAATCAATCAGCCGTAGCCCGCGCGCCTTGGCCACGTCGCGATAGACCTGCTCGTAGTCGGCGAGTTTCGGGCGGCGTTCGAGATGCTCACGAGTCGGCGGGTTCATCACCATGAGGATGATTTCGCATGCGGGCTGCGCGGCGAGCGTGCGGTCGATCATCGACTCCAGATTTTTCCGCGCGTCCTCCGGCGGAGTGGCGTATTCGAGGTAGGCGTCGTTGATCGAAAACTCGATGAAGAGCGTATTGGGTTTTTTGGCGATGACGCGCTCGTCGAGATTTTCCACGCCCCACTTCGACCACATCGCTCCCTGCGCGCTGTTCACGATCGTGGCGAGCTTCGGAAATTTCTTTTCCAGCGCCGCGCCGAACTGCTCCACCCACGCGCCGCCCGCCGTGAGGCTGGTGCCATAGAGGACGACCGTCTGCGGCCTGCCCGCCTCGATGCTGGCGACAAACGCGGCTTTTTCCCCAGCGGAGCAAAAGCCGGGGACGAGGAGCAGCAGCGCAGAGAGGAGAGCGGCGAGACGCATCGGCTACGCCAGCTCCCAGCCTTTGCGGTACTCGCGCTTGATGAACCGCGCGGCCTCCGGCGTGCCGGGGCATTCGAGCTTCACCGCGTCCCATGCGATTTTTTTGCCCACGCGGTAGGCCACGTTGCCGAGGTGGTTCGCCTCGGTGAGCCCGCCGCTGTACTCGAAATTGCACGTCGTCGCCGCGCCGGTCTTGCACGCGAGCAGCCATTCCTTGTGGTGGCCGATGCTCTCCGGAATCGTCGGCGCGGGCGCTTTGAAATCCTTGAACTGCTCCTCCGGTAGCAGCGCGAGCCGGTCGTAATCCGCGAGGAGCATTCCCTTGTCCCCGACGAAAAGGCAGCCGTCGCCCCACTGCGGGATTTTTTTCTCCGTCCAAAGCGCGGGCTTCGCCTCGCCCTGATGCCAGGTGAGCCGGCACGCGGGCATGTCGCCGCGCGGGCCGTATTCGTAAACCGCGGACATCGTGGCGGGCGCAATCTCGGGGTGCGCGGGGCCGGCGCTGGCTTCGATGGTGCGCGGGGCGTCGAGCTTCAGCGCCCAGAAGGCGAGGTCGTTGCGGTGCGAGCCGAGGTCGCTCATCGTGCCGTTGCCAAAGTCCCACCAGCGGTACCATTTCGGGCCGGGGAAATAGACTTCGTGAAACGGGCGCTCGGGCGCGGGGCCGAGGAAAAGATCCCAGTTCAAATACGGCGGCGGTGTCTGCGCCTCGGCGGGCCGGTCGGTGACAAAGACGATGTCGTGATTGCGCTCGGCGGCCTCTTTGCTCTGCAAGCCCCACGCGCGAGAGACCCACACATGGCACTCGCGCACGGCGCCGATCGCGCCGCTCTGCACGAGCTCGACCGCGCGCCGGTAGTTGGCCCCCGCGTGAATCTGCGTGCCCATTTGCGTAGCGACTTTCGCCGTGCGCGCGACCTCGCGGATGAGCCGCGCCTCCCAGATGTTGTGCGTGAGCGGCTTTTCGCAATAGACGTGCTTGCCCAGCCGCAGCGCGGGCAGCGTGGCGAAAGCGTGCGTGTGCTCCGCGGTGCTCACGGCCACGGCGTCGAAGTTTTTGAACGTGTCGTAGAGCTGCCGGAAATCGGTGAAGGTTTTCGCGCCGGGATGCAGCTTCGCGGCGGCGGCGAGGTTGTTCCCGTTCACATCGCACAGCGCCACGATGTTTTCCCCTGCCCCGGCGATCTCGCCCATATTGCTGCTGCCGCGCCCGCCGCAGCCGATGATGACGACATCGAGTTTTTCGTTCGGCGACTTCGCGCGGAGCAAAGCCGGGGCGACCGACGTGGCGAGGATGGTTCCGAGGAAACGGCGGCGGGAGTAGGGAGGGAGGTGCATCGCAGCGGACTACCCGCCGCGTGCGTCGCGCACAAGCGGAAAGACCTAATCCTGCGCCGGCTCCTGCTTCGGCTCCACGGGGTCGATGGGCTGCGCCTTGCGGACTTCGGGCTCGTTCTCCTCGTCGCCCTTTTTCTTTTTCTTCGGCTTCTCGGTCTTGCCTTCGTTTTTGAAAACCTCGCGCAGCACTTTGCCGATGAGCGGCGCGGCGACGGTGCCGCCGTGGACGGAGGCGTTGCTCACGTCGCTCTCGTAGATGGCGGCGAAGGCGTACTTCGGTTTCTCCGCCGGCGCGTAGCCCGCGAACCATGCGGCGGTGCGCTCGTGCGGCTTCGCGCCCCACTGCGCGGTGCCGGTCTTGCCTGCGACCTGCACGTTTGGCACGGATGCTTTGCCCGCGGTCCCGGCGGGACTCGAGACGACGTCCGACATCGCGCGGCGCATTTCTTTCATGATCTTCGGCTCGATGCCCAGCTCGCCGCGCGCGCGCACCGGATAGGCGGTGACGATCTGCCCGTCGATGCTCTGCACCTGCTTCACGAGCCGCGTCTGGCAGTGCGTGCCGCCATTGCCCACGGTCGCCATCGCCTGCGCCATTTGCAGCGGCGTGACCTCCACGTCGCCCTGCCCGATCGAAAAGTTTGCGAGATCGCCCTGCCCCATTTTCCGCCCGTGCGCCTTCTTCATGTATTCGTCATTGGGGATGCGCCCGCCGGCTTCGGCGGAAAGCGGGATGCCGGTGCGCGAGCCGAGGCCCAGTTTCATCGCCCAGTCGGACATGTGCTGCGCGCCGGTCTTCATGCCCACTTGGTAAAACCAAGTGTCGCACGACTGCGTGAGCGCGCCGCGAAAGTTCAGCGAGCCGGAGTCGGTGCGCTTCCAGTTGCGAAAAGTGAGGTTGCCGATTTCCATCGCCGCCGGGCAGGAAAACTCGTCGTCGAGCGAGATGACATGCTCCTGCAAAGCCGCGAGCGCGACGGGCACTTTGAAGACCGAGCCGGGTGGATACGCCGAGCGGTAGGCGCGCGGGATGAGCGGGATGTTCGGGTCGTCATTGAGCGCCTTGAACGCCTCCGGCGAGATCGTCGGGATGAACGCGTTCGGGTTGATCGTCGGCCACGAAGCCATCGCGAGGATGTCGCCGTTGTTCGGATCAATGATGACAAGCGCCCCGCGTTTCACGCCTTTTTCGAGGACGTTTTCGCAGAGCCGCTGGAGGTCTTCATCGAGCGTCGTCACCACGTTGTAGCCGGGCTGCGGCGGGATGGAGATTTGCTCGCTGGATTTTTTTCCGCTCGGATCAAACGAGATGTTGTACTGCCCGTTCTTGCCCACGAGCTGGTCATCGAAGCTCTGCTCCAGCCCCTCGCGCCCCACGGCGTCCGGCCACAGCAGCTCGTTGTTTTGGATCAGCCCCTCCGGCATGCGGCCCGCGCGCCCGGCGTAGCCGATGATGTGTCCCGCGAGCTGCCCCTGCGGATAGTAGCGCTGATAGACCGGCAGCAGCGCGAGGTGCTGCGCCTTGGTGCGGTGATAGTTCTCCAACTCCGGCGGCTTCAAATCCTGCGCGATGAGCATCGGCACCACGCCGCGGTTTTTGTAATGCTTCAGCACCTGCTCCTGCGTGAGCGAGATGGGGCGTCCCGTCACCGTGCGCGCGGCCATCACCTGCTGCTGCGCAAAGGCCAGCACCTCGGGATCGGTCATCGTCAGCGGCGTGGGAAAACTCAGCGCGAGATTGTAGCTCACGCGGGTCTGCGCGAGCGGGTTGCCATTGCGGTCGGTGATCTGCCCGCGCGGACCGGGGATCGCGAGGACGTAAGTGCGCGCGCGCTTTTGCGTCTCCCACGTGGGCGCGGGCACGGCGGCAGTCGGGGCCGGGGCCGTCGGCGCGGGCGGCGTGGTGGAGGCGACCTCGGGTGCGCCGGGCGGCTGGAGCCGGGACACGGCCTGCTGCGCGCGGACATCAGCGATGGCGGCGAGCGCGAGGAGAAAAAGCAGCGGGCGTTTCATGGGCGGCGCGGAGCGTAGCCACTTCGCGCCGCATCTCAAGCACGCCCGCTTTTTCATCTCTTCACCCACAGCGCAAGCGACGGGAAGCAGCGCTTCCAAGACAAGCGCGTGACCAAGCTGGAGCTTGGTCACGAGGAGCCGAAAACCCTTCGCTGCCCACTAAAGCAGCTTGGCCTGTTCGCCGTGGGCTTCGGCCCTGGCCTTTTTGTAGCCGGTGTCGGGCTCGTAATCGGGATGCTCGGCGCGCTGCGTTTTATCGAGCAAGCCCTCAATGGTGAGCAACTGGAGCCGCGCGTATTTCTTCCCGTTCGGGCTTTCGTAAAAACCGGCGGCGGCGGCTTCGGTGAGCATCGCCTCGGTCGGCGGGGCGAGGGTGAGGAAAAGGCCGATGTCCGCCTTGTCGCGCGCGAGAGTGGCGATGAGATCCTTGACCATCGCCGGG
>JANXSB010000122.1 GCA_025352865.1 Chthoniobacter sp.
TTCGGTGATGATTTTCTCCGCCTGCACCGTGACCACGCCGCTGGCCCGCTCGACCTGCGCGCCGAGGTGCGAGAGGATTTGCAGCATGTAATGGATGTCGCTGAGGTCGGGGACGTGGTGGATGACGCACGGCTCCTTGGTGAGCAGCGTGGCGGCGAGGATGGGCAGCGCGGAGTTTTTCGAGCCGCTGATTTTGACGGAGCCGGAAAGGGCGTGTCCGCCGTGAACGAGAATCTTATCCATAGTTTGCGAAGAGGAATCGGTTGCGGCCTTGGTAGTCGGGTACGGCGCGGATGTCTTGAAAATTGTGCGCGGCGAGCAGGCCGGTGAGCGCCGCCGTCTGGTCGTGGCCGATCTCCAGCGCGAGCCGCCCGCACAGATGCCGCGCGGCCTGAGGGACGAAACGCTGGAAAATCTCCAGCCCGCGCGCACCGCCATCGAGCGCGGAGAGCGGGTCGTGCCGCACCTCGCGGGCGAGCTGCGCGATCTCGGCGGTGTCGATGTACGGGAGGTTCGCGACGATGAGGTCAAACTCACCCGTGACCTCCGCGACGAGATCGCTGCGCGAAAAGCGCACACGTTCCGCGAGCCCGAGTCGCGCGGCATTTTCACATGCGAGCGCGAGCGCGGCGGCGGAAATGTCCACCGCCTCGACTTGCGCGTCCGGCCACTCCGCGGCGAGCGTGAGCGCGATCACCCCGCTGCCCGTGCCGACATCCAAAACGCGCGCCGCTTTCCCCGCCGCGAGCACGATTTCACAAAGCTGTTCCGTCTCCGGGCGCGGGATGAGCGCGCGTTTGTCGCACGCGAAAGTGCGCCCGTGAAACTCCGCCGTGCCGAGCAGATGCTGGAGCGGCTCGCCCGCGGCGCGGCGCTTGACCAGCCCGCGGAGCGGCTCCAGCTCTTGATCGCCGAGCGGGCGGTCGAATTCCATGTAGATCTCCATGCGCTTTTTCCCGAGCACATGGGCGAGCAGGTGCTCGATGTTCAGTCGCGGGCTTTCCACGCCGTTCTTTTGGAAAAACGGAGTCGTCGCCTGGATCACATCGAGCACGGTTCGCATGGGAGGCGCTGCTTGTAGCTCCCGTCCGTGTCGTGCGCAAACTCATCGCGCCAACCGCCGGCTTGCCCTTTCCAGCGCCGTGCGCGGCATTTGACGATCCGTTGCGCGTTGCACATTGTCCCATTTCCGCTGCGGGCCAAGATTACCGGAACCCACTCATCTCCTCTCTCATGTCCGTCGAAAGAGCCAAACCGTTTGCGGGCAAAGTGGTCATTTGCAGCGGACACATGATCGACGAACCGGGCCGACCCGAGCCGCGCTTTCCGCGTGAAAAGGAGCGGGCGGTGCGGGCGGAGATTGCCCGGCAAATTGCCGCTTGGGGAATTGGCGCAGGCGACCTCGCCGTGTGCAGCGGCGCGCGCGGTGCGGATATTCTTTTTGCGGAGGAGTGCCTGGCGCGTGGCGTGCGGGTGCAGTTGCTCCTGGCCAAGGCGGTTGAGGATTTCGTGAAAAGTTCGGTGCGTTTGACGAACAGCGATTGGGTGGAGCGCTTTCACGCGTTGCGGAAACAATGCGCGGTCGCCACGCTCGTTGAGCAGCGGGACGAAACATTTCCGCCGGAGCCGGGCGAAGGCGCTCCGCCAACGGGCGACGTGTATGCGCGGACGAATCTTTGGATCATCGGTGCCGCGCGCGCCGCGGCTCGGGGCCGCAAGGCCATTTACGCGCTGCTGGTCTGGGATGAAAAGCCGACGGGCGATGGTCCCGGTGGTACTTCGGATTTTGCGAATCGGGTGCGCGCACTTGGCGGCACCGTCGCGATCATCAATCCCACGCGGCTGTAGTAGTCAGGCGGTCAGGGCCGCGCGGGGTCGCGAGCGCGGCGCGCAGTTTTTTCGGCGAGGTCGGTGATGAAGCGGGCGCGACGGAATCAGTCGAGCCGGTCGCCGAGCTTCGGGTAGTACGCTTCCGGCCAGTGCAGGTGGAGCAGGTCGCAGCGCTGCGCGGCGAGGAGGCGCTGGTAGGGAACTCCTCCGCGCCAGTCGGGCGCGAAGACGACCTCCAGGCTCACGACGCGGCTTTCTCGCGCGGGAGCAGGAAGCGGCTCAGCCGCTTCAGACCTTCGGCATAAAAGCGGTCGCGCACCGCGCCGACGTAATGCCGGCAGACCGCGTCCTCCGAGGCGCGCTTGGCGAGCGAGACCTCGTAGCGCCGCGGGAGCAGCCCGCCTTTTCCATGCGCGGCGGCGCAGAGCATGAAGAGCGTCTGCTCGATGCGCCACGGGTGCCCGCGCGGGATGGAGGTGAGCGCGAGCGCGCGGTCGCAGAGGTCGTAGTCGATGGCTGCTTTGTTGAGCAGGCACAGGCCGCTGTTCACGCGCGGCCAGATTTTGATGCCGAGTTCCTCGTGGGCTTCGCGCGCGGTGATGAGCGAGCCTTCGCGCACGTCCTCATTGAACCAGCACTCGTCCGACTCGACGCTCGCCCAGTCGAGGATTTCGCGCGGGTGATTGAAGAAAAGGAGGTTGCTGTCGAAGATCATGAACCGCTCGCCGGGCGTGAAAAAAGGCATGTCGAAAATCTTCAGCGCGAGCGGGTGCGCGCGCCGGTAGTCGGCGCAAAATGGATACGCCTGGAGCATGCGCCCGACCTTCGCATCGGCCTCCGCGCGCGGAATGAAGCGGGCGTTTTCAAACAGCGTCTGCAAGGTGGCGCGGGCCTCGTCGGTGAGCGTGCCGTCGTCGTGGACGATGATCGGCCAGGCGTGCTCGCTGAACTGAAACCAGCTCGCGAGCATCCATGCGGAGAGCCGCCAGTCCTTCGCGCCGGTGAGGATGTGGATGGGGATGGACTGCTGCGGCTCGCCCCAGAACGGCCAGGCCCACTCCTCGATGCGCGGGAGCGTGCGGTAGTCGTGGTAGGACGCGTCCCAGCCGCGCTTGAGGTCGCGGCGGAAGAGCCACCAAAGTCTGCCTGGAGAAATCACGCGGCTATCTACCGGAGAGAAACAACCGGACGCAAGCCGCCTGCGCGCACGCCGTTGTCGGATGCGGGGCGCGAATCACTTTTCCTCAAACAGCGCCGCGCGAAACTCCCGTCCGGCGATTTCGGGGAGCAGCCGGGTTTCCCGCAGGTGATACACGCGCCGGCGCATCGCGGCGATCTGCTCCGCGCTCATGGCCAGGCAACGGCGGACGGCGGCCTCCCAGTCCTGCCCGGCGACGAGAATGCAGTTTTCCCCGTCGCACAGATCGAGGGCATAAAGGCTGGCGTCTTCGAGCACGGGGATGGTGCCGCGGACCAGCGCTTCGACGGTGCGGTGTGTCCAGCGCGACCAGCCTTGCGGGCTGAGACAAAAGTCGGAATCCCCCAGCGCCTGCGTGTAGGTCACGGGATCGAGCCCTCTGACCGCACCGGCGATGCCGTATTCGAGCCACATGGCTTCAAGGTCGCCGCCGCGCTCGGAAGGATATTGGCGGACCACGCCGACCCGCGAATCGGATGCGAGCGCACGCATCATCGCATCGAGCCGCGCGGCGCGTTCCGGCGGCTGCCGGTTGCCCATGAAGGCGAGGCGGAACCGGCGCGGAGCGGGATTGATCGGGCCGAACATCGCGGCGCGAAACGCTGGCTGGGAGAGGTATTGTGGGTGGACGGTGCGCGCGTAATGAATCCGCCGCTGCATGCCGAAGCGCAGATCCAGTCGGTTCGGCTCGCGCTCGAAAATGCCGAGGCGCGCCCGCAGATAGTAGGGGAATGAACGCACCAACTCGCGCACGACATCGGCGCGGCTCGCGTAGCGATCCTGCTCTGGGCGAAAGGCCGCCCCGGCCGCGCGGTCCAGCCACGGCCGGAGTGCGGCCGGCATGCGTCCGCGGCGGATGAGGTCGAAAATCACGAGCGAC
>JANXSB010000511.1 GCA_025352865.1 Chthoniobacter sp.
TGGGCGAAGGCGGCGGTGACGAGCCGCGCGTGGGCGACGAATCATCTCATGGGGCTGGGCTGGTGGACGTGGATCATCCCGCTGCGCGGCGGCGACTACAGCATCGGGCTGGTGTACGACACGCGGCTCTTCACGCCGCCCGTGGGCGCGACGATTGGCGAGCGGCTGTGCGCGCACTTCCAGGCGCATCCCATGGGGCGCGAAATCCTCGCTGACGCGCAACCGACGGTGGGAGACCAGCGCGCGTTTTCGTCGCTGCCCTACGTGAGCGAGCGGGTGATGGGCGATGGCTGGGCGATGGCGGGGGACGCCGCGGGGTTCATCGATCCGCTCTACAGCCCCGGTTTGGATTTCTGCGCGTTCACCGCGCACGGCGCGCAGTCGATGATCGCCCGCGCGCTCGACGGCGAGGACACGGCGGCGTGCGTGGAGAAATACAACGCGCGGTTTTCGTTCTGCTACCGCGCGTGGTTCGACGCCATTTACCGCGACAAGTATTTCTACATGGGCGACGCGGAACTCATGGCCGCCGCCTTCCTCCTCGACATCGCGCTCTACCACCTCGGCCCCGTGCGGCAGGTCTATTCCGATCCCGCAACGCAGTTCGATTTCTTCCCCTTCGATGGCAAACCGGGCCGCGTCGTCGCCGCTTTCATGGCCTTCTACAACCGCCGCCTCGTCGTGCTCGCACGCCGCAAGCTCGCCGCAGGCACCTACGGCGCACGCAACGCGCAGTGGCGTCTGCTCGTCGGCGGATTCCTGCCCGACGCCACCTCGGGAAAGCTGCTGCTGCGCGGCCTCGCGCGGTGGGCGCTCGCGGAGTGGCGCGCGCTTTTTCTCGCGCGAAAAACGGACGCCGCAGCGGCGGTCCTCGCGCCGGTGGAGCGCGCGACCGTGGGCTGAGAATCAGCGCGTGAGCCGATCGCCGGAGAGGCCGTAATTCAACCGGATGCTGCTGCCGAAACCGTCCAGGCCCGCGCCGTAGCTGCTGCTGGCCGATGCGCTTTTCGCCCACTGGTGGCTGCCGTCGCGGCCGATGAGTTCCACGGCGTCGATCTCGTTCCAGCCGGGCACGCGCGCGGTGTCGAGATACACTTTCACGCCGCTCGCGGTGAGTCCGGGCGGCGCATTGAAAGGCGCGTCCACAATGCCTTCGCCCGCGCTCTCCCGGCCCTGCCAGATGACGACTTCCGTGCCGTTCTCCAGCACCGCGGCGACTTTCGCGATGCAGCCCGCGCCGCATGTTTCGCGCACGCGTACCTGCGCGATCTCGACCGCTTTTTCGTAGCTGGTTTGCAGCCACTCCGTGCCGCCGTCAGCGGTCGCCGGAGCCCATGCAGTGCGCTGGTCGCCGGCGCTCATCGTGTCGGGTTCGCCGAAGACCTGACCCGCACTCCACGCCGGTTCGCGCGCGCGCTGGGCCGCGATTTCGGAGTGGTTGAGCCGCTCGATCGCGGTGTTCAGCGAATCGACCACGGAGTCGAGATTCTGCTCCAGCGCGTCGATGCGCGCCTGCGCCGCGGCGAGTTCGTCCGTTTGTGAAACCGGCGCGGCGGGGAGCGCCGATTGGGGCTCATCGAGCAATCGCGGTGTGCGCTGCGTCGCGGTGTTTTGCGCGAGCGCCGCCTGCTGCTCCGCACGCATGCGCTCCACTTCCGCAGCGGTGCGGTTTTCCTGCACGAGCAATGCAACGACCAGCACGCCGAGCACGGCGATGAGGAGCGGCTGTGTTTTCATGGCGGGAAAAGCGGACGCGATTGACGATAGGAAGACGGACGGCCCGCGCAAACATTAGATGACTCGGCACTTCACCGCGCGGCGCGCTGGTTTTCTCCGGCACGGGGCGCGCGCTTGGAAACGTGAGCGCTATTTTCCCAGCGCCCGGCGCAGGTGGTGGAGCGTGACCGCGCCGATTTTTTGCAGACTCTCGGGGGCGATGTGTTCGAGGTTGTCGTCGGCGGTGTGCCAGGCGGGGTAGTCGAAGTCAATGAGGTCGATGGCGGGGATGCGCGCAGTGCGCGTGAGCGGCACATGGTCGTCGTAAATCTGGCGCTCGTACATGCCGAAATGCTGGCGCAGCCCGAGGGCGTCGGCGGAGGCGAGGATGTCGCGCGTGAGGTCGGCGGGGGAGTCGGAGGAGAGCGTGATGGTGAGGTCGCGGTCGCCGATCATGTCCCAAAGGATGGCGAATTTGAACTGCGGGGCGCGTCCGCTTTCGCGGAGTTTGCTGGCGTAAAGGCGGCTGCCGTAGAGCCCGTCCGTGTCGGTGTACTGGACGAAGGCTTCCTCGCCGTCGAAGAAGACCAGCTCGATCTTCGCGGCCATCGCCGGGTCGAGCGCGAGGACGCGCGCCAGTTCGATGAGCGCGCCGGTGCTGGAAGCGCCGTCGCTCGCGCCGAGGAAGCGGATGGTGCTGAAGCGCTTTGTGTCGTAGTGCGAGCACACGATGACGCGCTGCGAGTCGCGCGGCGCGGGGCTTTTGCCGGCCGGGGAAAAGCGCCCGATGAGATTCACAAACTTCACCGGCCCGCGCGGCGTCTCGTCGGTGAAAATCTGCCGCTCGACTTCCCAGCCGTTGCGCCGCAGCCCGTCTTCGATCAAGGCCCGCACCTTGTCGATCTCCGGCGTGCCCGAGGGGCGCGGCCCGATCTCGATCTGCTTCCGCGCCTCCTCAAACGCGCGCTCACCGGAAAATTCCTTCCAGATTTCCACCGGTCCCGGTGCGATGATTTTCGCCGCGGGCTTCGTCGGCGGCAGCGTGTTGGGATTCGGCGGCGGTGTCGCGCGCGCGGGAGTTTGCGAGGCCACTTTCACCGCTTCCGGTGCCGGCGTAGTCGCTGCCTGCTCCGCGTCCTTATCGCAGCCTGCGAGCGTGAATCCCGCCGCCGCGCACGCGACGGCGACCAATCTGAAATCTGAAATCTGAAATCTGAAATCCACCCGTCAGCTCTCCTCGCCGAGCCCGAGGAGCGCGAGCACGCGTTGCAGGTCGTCGTTGCCGTAGTATTCGATCTCGATGCGCCCGCGCTTTTCGCCGTGGTGCAAAACGACATGCGTGGCGAGGTGCGACTGGAGCCGGTTTTGCACATGCTGGTAAACGGGCGCGAGCGAGGGGCCGCCGTTCGGACCGCTGCGCGTGGGTTTCGTGCTGCCGTTCTGCGCGAAGTGCTGGGCGACGAGTTTCTCCGCCGCGCGCACGGTCAGGCTGCGGCGGATGATTTCCTCCGCGAGCCGCGCCTGCCCGTCCTGCTCCTTGATCGAGAGCAGCACTTTTGCATGGCCGACCGAGATGCGCTCCTGCGTGAGCCAGCTCTGCACGTCTTCGTGGAGGTCGAGCAGGCGCATGCTGTTGGCGATGCCCGCGCGGCTCTTGCCGACTTTTTGCGCGATGTCCTCCTGCCGCAGATGAAACTCGTGCGCGAGCCGCGCAAAGGCCCGCGCCTCCTCGATCGGGTTGAGGTCTTCGCGCTGGAGATTCTCGATGAGCGCGAGTTCGAGCACGTCCTGATCGCTCGCTTCGCGGACGATGACCGGCGCTTCTGCGAGCCCCGCGCGCTGCGCCGCACGCCAGCGCCTTTCGCCCGCGATGAGCTCGAATTGCTCGCCGCGTTTGCGGGCGATGAGCGGCTGGATGATGCCGTGCTCTTTAATCGAGGCGACGAGTTCGTCGAGATGATCGTCGCGGAAAACGGAGCGCGGCTGGAGCGGCGTGGGGATGATCTGCCCGAGCGCGACGAGCTGCACCCGCTCGCCGCTTTCGACGGCGGGTGTGGGCGACGCGACGCGCGTGTTGATGAGCGCGCCGAGACCTTTGCCGAGTGCTGCTTTTGCCATAGGGGAGCGAGGCTAACGACCGGCCCGCGAAAGGCAACGGCGGAAGATTGGGGCCTAGCGCGGCCCGGCGGGGGCGACCGGGAGCCACGAGCGGTAGCGGGTGCCGGCGGCTCCGGCGCTGGCAAAATCGCACAGCCGCAGCGGGCGTGCGCCGGGCAGCTCGACGACAACCCACGGGGCGAGCAGGCCCGCCGCCACAGGTTTCGCGAGCCGCGCCTCTCCGAGCTGCGCGACCTCGACGGGCGGGATCGCAGCCTCGTCGAAGTCGTTTTGCTTTTGATCGAAAGCGAGCAGCAGCGGACCGCGGAAGATGGAAATTTTGCCAAGCTGCTCGCGCTCGCCGGGCACGGCGCGCAGGGCCATGTCGAAATCGAACTCGACCGCGTCGCCGCTTTGCCACGCGCGCGAGATTTCCAAATACGCGCCGGGCTGCACGGCGAGGTCTGCGCCGTTGAGCCGCGCGCGCGTTTGCGCCGACCACGCGGGGATGCGGAAGCGCAGCGCAAACTCGGCGCTGCCGCGCGGCTCGACGGTCCACTTCACGCGACCGTCGCGCGGGTAGTCCGTCTCGCAGCGGAGGCGCGCGAGGGCGGTGTCGGTTTCGCCGGGAAAATGCGCGTTCACGAACAGCCCGCGCGCGTCGCGCAACACCGCCCATTCGCCGAGCATGCCGAGGATGCGCGGGCCGTTGACGGCGCAGCAGTTCAGCTCCGGCGTGCCGGCGCGGGCCTGGAAAACGATGG
>JANXSB010000170.1 GCA_025352865.1 Chthoniobacter sp.
GCCCACCGCCTCGCTGCGCTCGCCCGGCGGACGGCACGGAGTGCCGTCCCTACCCGTTTCGCTCACTCGCGCGCGAGGCGGCGCTGGAGCTGGAGGAGCTGGGTTTCGAGGGCGGGAAAGCGTTTGCCGATGAGCCATTCGTGGGTGGCGGCGAGGATGGCGTGCTCGCGCGCGGCGTCGTCGGGCTCGGGCGGCGGAGGGGTGAGGAGATTATCGGAGACGAAGGCGGCAGGCGTGGCGAGCGCTTTGAGGAGCTTGGTTTTTTCGGCGTCGGCGATGTCGGGGCGGCCGAGGTAAAATTCGAGCGCGGTCTTTTGTCCCGGCTGCGCGAGGTCGGCTTTGGCGAAGTAATCGGCGCGGAGCATGGGGCGCTCGGCGAGTGTGGTGGGGTGGGCGTTGAGGTAGCTCATCACGTCGAGCGGGCTGGCGGCCGCGAGCCGGTCGAGCGCCACGTCGGCGGCGTGGCGGAGCTGTTCGTTCGGGTCGCTCTGTGCGCTGGCGAGGTCGGCGGTGAAGCTTGCGTCCTTGGTGAAAACGATCACGTCAAATGCCTCGATCATCCCGCTCGTCGGTGCCGCGCGCCACGGCGCAAAGGTGAGCATCTCGCGGGCTTTCGCGGCGAGGTAGGCGGTCGCGGCGGGCTCGCTCCACGCGACGTTGCGGAGTGCGATGGCCCATTCGTCTGCGGAGTCTTTTTTCTCCAAAGTCTCGCGCGCGAGTTTCGCGGCGGAGTCGGTGCCGTCGCGTTTCGTGATGCGCCCGAGCACGTCCATCAAAAGCACGCGCAACGTGGGCGCGGCGAGTTCGCCGCCGGGGCGCAGCGCGAAGTCGAGGCCGGTGCGCGCATCGCGCCCGGTGGCGAGAAAATCGCGGATGGCGGCGGTGGCGAGCGCGGGGTCGGTGGCGAGGAGCAGGCGCTTGAGAGCTTCGAGATCGCGTTCGGTCGCGGTGCCGTTTTCCAAAAGGGCGAGGAGCTGGTCGATGGGATTGGCTGATGGAACCGCTGGAGCTTTTTTCGCCGCGCCGGTTTGTGCGTCTGGCTTCGGAGTGTTCGCGGGAATGGGAGTAACCGACCCGTTCGGAGCAGCGGGGCCTTTCGGCTGAAGTCTGCTCCCGACGATCATCATCGCCAGCGAGACCGCGAGCACGACGGTTCCGACGATGATCAGCAGACGCTCGCGATTGTTCACGCGCCCCTATTTCAAATACTGCCGGATGAAATCCGCCGCCGCGCGGTCGAGGATGCGGATGCCGGCGGAGGGCGGCGCGTTCGAGCCGGCGACGACGACGCCCGCGAGGTAGAGCTTGCCGTGGGCATCGCGCGCGAAGACCGGGCCGCCGCTCATGCCGCTCTCGAAATAGATCGAAAAATTTTCCCAGAACGCGCCGGTGACGGGCGTGAACGGCGCGGTGGGCGCGACCGAGAGCAGGTCGTCGCCGGTGTGAAATTCGCCGCCGTAGCCGAGCGCGAGCAGCGGTGCCGCGCCGGTGAGCAGCGCGGGATTCGCCCACCAGCCGGCGTTCGAGCCGCCGGCCACGGGCGCGCGAAAGACGAGCCCGCCGGTGTCGTAGGAAAAAGCGCGCGGGTCATCGAGCGTGTGCTGCCGCACGTTTTCGCGGTAGCCGGAGAGGACGTAGATGCGGCTGGCGTACTGCTCGGAAAGGTCGGTGCGCCCGGCGAGGCCGCGGCGGAAAAGGATGTCGGTCGAGAAGCCGCCGTCGGCGTCCCAAAGATTGTGCGCGGCGGTGAGGACGGAGTGCGGGCGGACGACCGTGCCCGAGCCGCTGAACCACGAGTCGCCATTCGCGAAAACGAGCTGGCCGATCATGGAGTACGGAAAAGTGCGGGCGAAATCCGCGCCCGTCTCCTGCGGGTAGGCGGTGCTCGCGACCGGGGCATCTGCGGCGCTGGCGAAAGGCGCGGCGCAAAGCGCGAAGGCGGCGAGGAGTGGGATGAGCTTCATGCGCGGCGGAAGTGTAGAGGCGTTTCTGGCGAAGGCAACCGGGCGGGATCGGCGGTGGGGAAGGTTTGAAAAAAGCGCCGTTGTGCTGCGCGCGAGGGGCGCGGGGTTTTTACACGGCCCCGGCGTTTGGGAACGCGAGGAAACGACAGCGGGAGGATGACGGAAAGCGCGCCCGGCGGGACTCGAACCCACGACCGGCGGTTTAGAAAACCGCTGCTCTATCCGGCTGAGCTACGGGCGCAAATACCTAAGCGAAAGCTATTTAATGCGAACAAATGGCGTAATAATTCGCGCTTGTAACCTGATTTTGTAACCCGATAGATTGAGCGCTGATATGGAAAGCGCGTTCACTCTCACCAAAGTTGCTGAATGTCTCTACAGGAACGGACACGGCACGTATTTCGCCTTAATCAAGGTTCGCGGCAAGCAAATCAAACGCTCGCTCAAGACGGAGGACTCTGCCCTTGCTCGGCGGCGGCTCGCCGAACTGCGGACGAAAGCGCACGGGCTTTCCGGCGATGAGCGAGGCATGACTTTCGATCATCTCGCCGAGCGGTGGCTGGCGTTGAAAAAAGGCGATCTTCGCCCCGGCTCGTGGAAACGGTTGGTGGGAATTTTGCGCGTGCTGAAACCGTTCTTTGGCGGTCTGCCGGTGCGCTCGGTCGGACAAAAGCAAATCGAGGCGTGGAAAATCAAACGTGGGGCGCTGGTCGGCCCGCGCAGCTTCAACTACGAGCGGGAAATTCTGCGGCGGCTTTTCGAGTATGCGCGCACCGGTCTGCGCATCATTTTGGAAAACCCGGCTCAAGACATCAAGAAGCGCAAGGTCGGCAAGGCGCAACTTGTCATCCCGACCAAGGAACAATTTCGCGTTCTCGTCGAAACCATGCGGGCGGAACCGCGCGCAACTGACGCGGCGGATTTCGTGGAGTTCCTCGGGTATTCCGGCCTGCGGCTCGGCGAAGCTACGCAAGTCATCTGGCGGGATGTGAAATTCGATGCTGACTCGCTCTTGGTGACTGGTGGTGAGCAGGGGACGAAAAATCATGAGGTGCGGACGGTTCCGCTTTTCCCGCCGCTACGTCGTTTGCTCGAACGGTTGGCGCTCTCCCAGGGCGGCGCGGCAAATGCCCGGCTCTTTCCTTTTGACTCGGTGAAGAAAGCGCTGGGCACGTCCTGCCGCAAAGCGGGCCTGCCGCACTTCGGCCATCATGCGATGCGTCACTTTTTCTGCTCGAATGCCATCGAGGCCGGATGTGACTTCAAGGTGATTGCTGGTTGGCTCGGCCACAAAGACGGCGGTGTCTTGGTCGCGATGACGTACGGGCACTTGCGCAACGAGCACAGCACGGCGATGGCGAAAAGAATGACATTCGATTTAGCGGCCTAACCGGCGACCGAATGAGTGAGACGATTGATGCGGGTAGCGAGCCGTCGAAGGCATGGTATCAACTTTGTTTTGAGGAACTCGGGGCGCTTGCTGAAGAGTTGCCGGAACCGCAATGGCTGCATGGTGATTGGCCGGATTGGGTCGCGAATGCAGGCCGTGAGATCGTGAAAACCTTCTTTCCCGTCGCGCAACTACACTCTGACATCGAAATGTCTCCCCGCATCCTTGGCGCAATCCTCGGCCATCAAATCGCGGGATTAAATGCCCTCTGCGACAGTTTCCAAAATCCCGAACCCGCGGCCAAGGGAATCGCGCTCACGATGAAACCCGAAGGGGGATTTCCTCCAAACTTCGCGGAACTCTTCGTTGGCTTCGTTGAACACCTTTCTGATGACATGAAACGAGCGTGCGCCGGAGCCATCGACGCCGATTTCGTCGAGTGCGCTGAATTTTTCTCCGCTTTTGCAGAAGGCATGAAGCATTCGCCCAACGATATGGAGCGGACGAATACTCGAATAATTCTCGCCCTGATGATCGGCTGGCGCACGTTCGTCCAGTTCCCGAGCATCCGCGCCATCCATGAAGCCTTCTGCAAGGGCATGGGCGTTCG
>JANXSB010000221.1 GCA_025352865.1 Chthoniobacter sp.
GCAAAACCGCGCCCACTTTCTTCGACCAGGCGCGCCTCCTCACCGAGCGCGACAAGCTCCCCGAGGCCTTGGAGAACATCGACATCGCCCTCACCCTCCAGCCGAAGTCCTCCGCCTTCCACGCCCAGCGCGGCAATATCCTCCAAACCCTCGAGCGTTTCCCCGAAGCCGCCGACGCCTACGCCACCGCCCTGCGCCTGAACCCACAGGAGCCCTACGCCGCCGCGAACATCGAGCTCTCCCGCAAGCTCGCCGCGTCGCTGGACCCGGACGGCAAGCTCCTTTTGACCGTCCGCATCCGCTGGCGCGACGAACTCTCCGCGCAAGGCCGCGCCGGGGAAGCCATCCTCGCCGGTCGGGGGACAGGCGTTGACTTCGTCAAGATGCTCCCCGCCTGGCAGGCGAAAATCGACGCCTGGCTTGGCTCAAAAGCGCCCCGCATCACCGTCGGTCCCTACGGTTACGTTCTCGACCTGTCCGGCCTTTCTCTCTCCGACCTTTCCCCGCTTCGCGGGATGCCCTTGAATACTCTGACGATCAATGACAACCCACACCTCAAGGACCTCAGCCCTCTCGCCGACTGCCCGCTCGGCCTCCTTTATGCGGACGGCGTGACCGACCTCGTCGATTTGTCGCCGTTGAAGGGAAGAGGGTTATATCTTCTCAACATCAACAACACTGGCGTCCGCGACCTCCAGCCACTGGCCGGTATTCGATCCTTGAATTACTTGCGTGTCGCCAACACGGCGATCAGCGATTTGACCCCGATCCGAGAGTCTAGACTCAGAGAGTTTCACGGTCGATACAGCGCCGTCGGCGACCTCGAACCCCTGCGCGGCCATCCCCTGGGGTTGTGCGGTGTCGGCGGCAAGGTGCCGATCCGCAGCCTCGCCCCGTTGGGTGATGCGCCACTCACCCATTTAGACATCGAGAGCTGCGGGCATTTGGATCTCGCTCATTTGAAAACGCGCCAGCTTCGGTGGCTCAATGCACAAGGCACAAGCTTCGATCACCTCGAAGTCCTCGCCGAGATGACGGAGCTGGACACCATCGTCCTCCCTTCGAACCTCACCGATCAGAGCGTCCTCCGAAGACTTCCCCATTTGAGGAAGATTGCGAAAAAATTTACCGGGCAATGGGACGTGGAATTTAAGGACGCGGGCGTTTTCTGGAAAGAATACGACCATGCCATCGAGGTCCGCGCCGCGGTCAAGGCCGTCTATCCTGATGCCCGCCTCGACGAGGCGCCTTACGGCATCAGACTGAGCTTCACGGCTGGTGACCTTCCCGACCTTCGGCTCGTGCGCTCGCTGCCGATCGACGGATTAAACCTCCACAACAAAACTAAAATTACCGATCTCACGCCATTGCGCGGCATGCGGCTCAGGGAAATCAGCCTCGAAGGAACCGGCGTCACCGATGTGAGCCCACTGCTCGACCTGCCGATCCTCGAAGCCGCATGGGTTCCCCGCGCCGCCGGCAATGTGGAAGTCTTGCGCCACCACCCGGCCCTCAAATACCTCGGCTGGACAGGAGATGTCTGGGACAATGAAGCGCTGCGGTCAAAGCTCACCGCCGCCGAATTCTGGGCGCGTTACGACGGGCTGAAGAAAGCCGGGTCGCAGTGAGCATGGCTTGAATGGCGGGCGCGTCGCGCTGGTGGGGAGTAGCGCACTGGGGCGGTCGCGGTCGTCTGCGGTGCCACGGTTTCTTCACCCAGCTCTCGCAGCGCTGCCGGTTTGGCAAAATGACCGGCCGGGTTTCGCGAGCGCAGCGAGCTTTGGAGTGCGCGGACTTGTCCGCGCTTTGGGCGGGAGGCAGCTTGCTGCCGCGGGCGGGGTGTTCTGCGGCCTGGGTCGTGCGTCCCGCCGCGCGGCCAAGTCCGCTCCGGCCGAAAAGCGCGGACAAGTCCGCGCAGTCCAAAGCCTCCGGCGAAAACTTTCAGTGCGCCTGCACGCAGCGGAAGCCGAGGTGATTCGTGCCCGTGTCTTCCTCGCCTTTGCCGCGCGTGCCGACCATGTAGCGGGTGCAGTACTGGTCGGTGCAAAGGTACGAGCCGCCGCGATGCACGCGCTTTTTCGTGCCGGGCTCGGAGGGGTCGAAACTCTCCGCCCGGGGAATCTAGACCATTCCTTCCATCGTGGGGCCAGTCGGTTTGACGGAATTCGCGACCGTCTCGCGAAAGCCCGCGGGCAAAGGATTCGCGGGCGACAGCATCTTCGCGGGCCGCGCCGCTTTCACCGCCCAAGCCGCCGCCGCGATCACGACAAGAACGACCGCGAGCCGCCCCCAGCGCGCTTTCGCGGGTGCCGTTTGCGGTGCGGGTCTTTTTGGTTTTCTGGCCATGCGAGGAGCCTCGATAGCTCCCGCCTGCCGAGACCGTCAACGCGCGCGGCAAAGCCAGCCGAACTCCATCCACTGCGCGAACCAACGCTGGATTTTTTCCGCGTTGGACGCGGGCAAATTTTTCGATCCGGCAAAGGCGGTTTCGCAGGCGTCGGCGAGCGTCGCGCCATCGCGGAGCGCGGTGAGCAAAATGTAGGCTTCGGGTTCGAGGCGTTTGTAATAGACGGCGAGGTTCACGCGATGCACGGCGAGGTGGACGGGCTGGCGGCTCGGGCGCGCGGCGATGCGCGTGCGGCGGCGCGTGAAGGTGGCGGAGACGGCGTTGCTGAAGTTGCCGGTTTCGATCTGGCTCTCCTTGAATTTGAGCAGCAGGTCATCCACGGGATGCGCGAGCGCGAGGAGCGTGAGGTAAGGCTGGAGGCCGATCCGCAGGCGGTCGGCGTAAACGGTGGCGATCTTTTTCGGATCGAGCACGGGCTTGGCGGGTTCATCGAAAGCGATCACGCGCGCCCATTCCACGCGCACCACATCGAGCGCTAGGCGCGTGTGCGGTGCGGTGAGTTCGGGGTGGGCGAGGAGGAAACTTTCGAGCTGCCGGCCGAGGTCGCGCATCGTCCAGGTCGTCGAGCCGATAGCGTCGAGATAGGCGACGGCGAGGGCGTCGAATTTCCGCCCGCCCACGACCGCGCGCAGGGCGCGAAAATCTTCGCCGAACGAGCCGAGCAGCCGCCACCAATACTGCTGGTTGTAGATCTGGAGCCGCTCGAAGGACGACAGCCGGTCGTTCGGCTTGATGATCCGCGCGGCGACCTCCGCGGCGGGCGAGCCGTCTTTCCACGTCGTCTGCATGCCGTCGTCGCGCCGCAGCGGGCGCATCACCGCTTCCGCCATGAGCCGCTGGACCTCAGCGAGCGAGGGTGCGCGCGCAGCGCGGGTAGGGACGGCACTCCGTGCCGTCCGGGGCGAGCGCAGCGAGGCGGTGGGTGGGATGCGCGCGG
>JANXSB010000231.1 GCA_025352865.1 Chthoniobacter sp.
GGGCAGGTCGATGGCACGCGCAGCCGGCGCTCGCCGGGCTCGACGCTGAAACCTTTCATCTACGCGGCTGCGATTGACCAGGGACTCATCCATCCGCTGACCATGCTGGCCGATGCGCCGCGGCGGTTTGGAGGATATAACCCGGAGAATTTCGATGGCGAATTTGCCGGCCCGATCAAGGCGACCGAGGCGCTCGCGCGCAGCCGAAATGTTCCCGCCGTCGCGCTCGCCGCGCAGTTGGCGCACCCGACGTTTTTCGATTTCCTGAAACGCGGTGGCGTGGCGCTGCCGCGCGAAGAATCGTTCTACGGCCTCGCGCTCCCGCTCGGTGGTGGCGAGGTGACGATGGAGGAACTCGTGCGGCTCTATGCCGCGCTGGCGAATGGCGGGCGGCTGCGCGCTTTGCAACGGACACTGCCGCACGCGAAGGAAGCTGGCGTGCGGCTCGTGAGTCCCGAGGCTGCTTTTCTGACTTTGGAAATGCTCGGGCATGTGCCGCGTCCGGGGCTGGGCAGCGAGGCAGGCAGCGAGGGCGTGGCGTGGAAGACGGGCACGTCGATGGGCTTTCGCGATGCGTGGTCGGTGGCAGTGTTCGATCATTTCGTGCTCGCGGTTTGGGTGGGAAATTTCGACGGACGGCGCAACGCGGCATTTGTCGGACGCACCTGCGCGGGGCCGCTGCTTTTCCAAATGATCGACGAGATGCGCGTGGCGGGCCGCGCGTGTCCGCGACGGCTCGCGCCACCGCCGAGTGCGAATCTGCAGCAGGTCGAATTTTGCGCCGTGACCGGGCAGCTCCCGACGGCGGTTTGCACGCATCGCATGACGGGTTGGTTTGTGCCGGGCGTCTCGCCGATCACGCCGTGCGAAGTGCATCGCGAAATCCTCGTGGATGTGGAAACCGGGTTGCGCGTTGCGACGGATGACGGCGCGCGCGAGCTGCGCCGCGAGGTCTATGAGTTCTGGCCGTCGGACTTGCTCGCGCTTTTTGAAAAGGCGGGTCTCCCGCGCCGCCGTCCGCCGCCGTATGCGCCGGGGAGCGGTGTGGAAACGGGATCGCGAACGGGCAGGCCGCCGCAGATTGTGTCGCCTGCGAATGGGCAGGTGTACGCGGTGCGGGCGGGCGATGCGGTGAACTGCACGATCGCGCTGCAAGCGCGGAGTGAGGCGGATGTGACGAGGCTGTATTGGTTCGCGGACAAGGCGTTTCTCGGGGCGTCGTCGCCGCGAGAGGCGTTGCACTGGCATCCTGTGCCGGGGGTTTACCGGATCGTGGCGTTGGATGATCGGGGGCGTTCGAGCAGCAGCGCCGTGACGCTGCAATCGGCGGGCGGGAACTAGCGAAGCGAAGCCACGCGCAGCTGTGGGGAAGCTGGCAGCTTCCCCTACAGGTGGGCGGCTTTGCCGCTCTTGGTCTCGCGGAGAAAGGTGGTCGCGGCTTCGCGGATGGAGGCGGCGACCTGGGCGTGCTGGCGGGCGAACTTTGGTGTGAACCAGGGGAAGAGGCCGATGAGGTCGTGGGTGACGAGAACCTGGCCGTCGCAGGATGCGCCGGAGCCGATGCCGATGGTGGGGATTTGCAGGGCGGCGCTGATTTGCGCGGCGACGTCGGCTTTCACGAGCTCGAGGACGACGGCGAAGGCACCTGCGTTTTCCACCGCGAGGGCGTCGGCGAGTAGCGCGTCGGCGGACTCGGGGGTTTTGCCTTTGAGTTTGTAGCTGCCTTCTTCTCGGATGCTTTGCGGGAGCATGCCGAGGTGCGCCATGACGGGGATGCCGTCGGCGACAATGGCGGCGATGCGCGCGGCGTGGCTTACGCCGCCTTCGAGTTTCACGGCGTGTGCGCCGGCGGCGATGAGGCGGCGGGCGTTGGCGATGGCTTGCTCGGTAGTGTCGTAGCTGGCGAAGGGAAGATCGGCGACGATGAGCGCGCGCTGGGTGCCGCGAACGACGGCGGCGGTGTGGTGGAGCATGTGCTCCATGGTGACGTGCGTGGTGTCGGGAAAGCCGAGGACGACCATGCCGAGGGAATCGCCGACAAGGAGGATGTCTAGGCCGCTTTCATCGAGCAGTCGCGCGGTGGGGTAGTCGTAGGCGGTGAGGACGGCGAGCTTTTCGCCGCGGTGTTTCATGGCGGTGCAGTCGGCGGGCGTCATGGCTCAGAAAGATTCGGCGAAGAATTCCACGCGGGCGGGATCGTCGAGGCGCGTGAGGAGCGCGGCGATGGTGTGCTGCTGGCCGGGGAGGAGCAAGTCGGGACGGATATCCGCGAGTGGTGTGAGGACGAAGCGGCGTAGATGGAGGCGCGGGTGGGGGATGACGACCTCAGAGTTGCTGAGGATGAGATTGCCGGCGTAGAGGATGTCGAGGTCGAGGGTGCGCGGGGCGTTGCGCGGGCGTTTCGAGGGGCGGCCGAAGTCGGCTTCGATGCGCTGCAATTCGTCGAGCAGGGTGACGGGCTGGCCGTTGTATTCGACTTCGAGGACGGCATTGAGATATGCGCCGGCGTCCGGTGTGGAGCCGACGGGTTCCGTTTCATAAACGCGGGAACCGAGCACTGGAGCGGAGACGCCGGGCAGGGCGAGGACGCGCTCGCGGGCGAGGCGGAGGTGGGCGAGGCGGTCGCCGAGATTCGAGCCGAGGGCGAGGCCGGCTCTCATGGGCTGAAAGGCGGAAGGCGGAAGACGGAGGGCGGAAGAAAAGACTCAGCAGCGCAGACGCCGCAGGCATCGCGGGAAGTCCCATCTTCCGCCTTTCGCCTTTCGCCTTTCGCCTTC
>JANXSB010000273.1 GCA_025352865.1 Chthoniobacter sp.
GATCGCTAAGCGACCATCCGGCGGGATCGCTGCTATCCGGCAGGCGGAAGAAAACGACGCCCGTCGCACCGGCTTCGCCCGCCCGCTCGACGGTCTGCACGAGCGCGGCTGGGTCGGTAAAGCGTGAGGCTACGATTTCGCCCGCCGCGACAGGCGTCGCCGCCACGCGCGTGCCGGCATCCGCGCGGAAGATCGTCACGCCGAGCCGCGTCGGCCCGAGCGTGCGGAGCGATTTGTGGAAGCAAAAATCCTCCCACGACCAGTTCGGAATCTGCCCGCGCGAAAGTCCCGTGCGGTCGAAAACCGTGAGCCGCGCGAATGTCGGCAGACCCGCCCGCCAGGGAATCGCGCACACGCGCCACTCGCGCAGCGCCGCCGCGACCTGCTCAGGGTCGAGGATCGGTGGCGGCGGCGCGTCCGGTCCGACGCCCGTGGGATCGCGCTGCATGTCGTAAAACATCGGCGCGATCTCGCTCACGTTTTTTGTCAGCGCCGCGAAGTCCCGCAGCCGCGGCCAGTGCGCGAGCGCGGTAATCGAGACGCGTGGGACGCTCCGCCGGATTTCGCCGAGTGCGGCGGCGTACTCTCCGAGCAGGCGATCCGGGCAGTCGTAGTCGAGTTGCACCTCACCCGTGCCAGTCGCGACGCCTTTGAGCTTCTCCACCAGCGCTGCCATCGCCTCGGCGGCGAATGGCGTCTTCCCCTCGCTCGTAAGCCGCACCACCGGCACGACATGGAATCGCGGCGCGACCGCCTCCAGCGCGAGCGCCGGCGCTTTCCACCGCCACGCACCGCCGCGGTTTTCCATGTCGCCGACATTCCAAAACAGTGCCCGCACCTCCTGGCGTTCCAATTCCGCACTTTCCTCCGCACTCAGCGGCGCGACGCGATGCCAGACCCAATACGACCGCTCCGGCGAACCGGCCCACGCCTTTCCTTGCGCGAGAATGCTCAAGGCGAGGACGATGAAAACGCGGCGCATGCCAAGTGCTCTATCACAGCGCGGTCAAAACCGTGAGCCTTGCAAAGTGGTTCCAGCACCGCCTAAGAAGTTTGTTGCGACCGAATCTCAAAAGCTGTTAGTTTCCAGCGCCTCCAAAAAAATGCCTGCGAAGTCTCCCAAACCGATGCTCACGCTCGCCCGCGCAAAATGCGGCGAGCGGTTGCGCGTGTTGTCGATTTGTCCGGACTGCCCGGAGTGTGTGCGGCTGCGGGAGCTCGGTTTTTACGACCGCGCGGAGGTGCGCAAAGTGTCCGACGGCGCGGCGATCATCTGCTCGCTTTTCGGCATGCGTGTGGCTATCGGGCGTGATCTCGGGGAGCATGTGCGCGTCGAGAGGATTGCGGCATGACGGCGGAGGCGGGCGAGGTTTTGAGCGCGCTGAAGATTGGTGAAAAGGCGCGCGTGCTGGGCTTCGAGCTGCCGCCGGAGCATCGGCAGCGGTTGCTCGAAATGGGGCTCACGGTCGGCGCGGAATGCGAGGTCGTGCGCTTCGCACCGATGGGCGATCCCATCGACATCAAGGTGCGCGGCTACCAGCTTTCGCTGCGGAAAAAGGAAGCGTCGGGCGTGCGCGTCGCGCGGCTTTGAGGGAGTCCACGAAAGACACGAAAGGACACGAAAGAATGTCTGCTGTCGGTGACTCCGCCTCTTTTTTTCGTGCCTTTCGTGTTTTTCGTGGACCAAAAATAACCGTGCTTCCGCAATGAGCGTGCCCACTTCCGAAGCACGCGGTGAAGTCACGCGCTACGTCGCCATCGCCGGGAATCCGAACTGCGGGAAGAGCACGATTTTCAATGCGCTGACGGGGCTGCGGCAAAAGGTCGGGAACTACCCCGGCGTGACCGTGGAGAAAAAGACGGGCCGCTTTTTCGGCAGTCACGGCGAGCCGATGGAACTGCTCGACCTGCCCGGCAGCTACAGCCTCCAGGTGCGTTCGCCGGACGAGGCCGTGGCGCGCGATGTCCTGCTCGGCCGGCTGCCCGGCGTGCCTCGGCCGGATGTCATCATCTGCGTCGTCGATGCCTCTAATCTCGAGCGCAACCTCTACCTCGTGGCGCAGATGCTCGAACTGCACATCCCCGTCGTCGTCGCGCTGAACATGGTCGATGTCGCGGAGAAAAACGGCGTGGTCATCGACCTCATGGCGCTGCGCGAAAAGCTCGGCGTGCCGGTGATTCCGACCGTCGGGACGAAAGGCGTGGGCTTCATCGAACTGCGCCAGGCCGTGTCGCGCTCGCCGCTCCCGCCGCCGCCCGTCTGCGCGCAGATGCCCATCGTGCTGGAGCGCGAGACGATGGCGCTCGCGAAGCAACTCCCCGTCGCTCCCGAAGTCGCCCGCGGCGAAGCGCTCCTCCTCCTCACGCTCCACGACGAGGCGCTCGACGCCATCACCCACCACGACCGCGCGATCATCGACGCCACGCATGCCGCGCAGCAGCGCCTCATCGCCAGCGGCCTCGACCCGCTCAGCGCGCCCGTCGATGCCCGCTACGCCTGGATCGGCCAGGTCTGCGCGGCCGCGCTGCACAAAGGCGGTGCGCACGACGCCACCTCGATTTCCGACCACCTCGACGGCTGGCTCACGCATCGCATCTGGGGCTGGGTCGCTTTCCTCGGCATGATGGCGCTGATGTTTTTCTGCATCTTCACCATCGCGCAGGCACCGATGGACTGGATCAAAGACGGCACCGCCGCCCTCGGCCATTGGGTCGCCACGCATCTGCCCGAAAGCGACCTGCGCTCGCTGCTCACCGA
>JANXSB010000276.1 GCA_025352865.1 Chthoniobacter sp.
CGAAAGTTGGGATAGTGAGCCGCGCGCGCGCCACAGCCGCAGCCCCTCCCTCCACCTTTCCCACCAAGAACCGTCCAATCCTCCGTGATGAAGACCGCACCGTGCTCCGCGATTGCCCTGCTGTTAGCAGGGCTCGCGCTCTCCCACGCGCAAGACGGATCGAACCGGACGATCGCGCTCACGGGGACGGCGGCGCCTGTCGGCACAAACTTCATGACTTTCTCCGACCCCGTCCTGAACGGCAGCGGAGTCGTCAGTTTTGTCGGCTGGACCGATTCCGACGACGCCATTTACAAAACCACCGGAACCGGGCTGATGGTCATCGCCTCGACCCTGCAGACCGCGCCAGGACTCGGCGCAAACATCGCCAATTTCTCGGCGCCAATTCTCAACGAAAGCGGCACCGTCGCCTTCACCGGCTCGACTGCGGGAGGCAGCACGGGCATTTACACCGGCTCGGGCGGCGCGCTGACGACGATCGCCACCACCCTGCAAACCGCCCCCGGCCTGACGGCCAGCATCTCCTCTTTTTCTTCAAGCATCGCGCTCAGCGACACCGGCAGCGTGGCTTTCAATGCGACCACCACCACGACCTCGGGCAGCGTCATCGGCGAGTACGGCGGCGCGGGCGGCACCCTGACCGCCATGGCCACGAGCTTGCAAACCGCTCCAGGAACGGGCGCGGTGTTTGGGACGATTTCGGCCCCCGTTCTGAACAGCACCGGCAGTGCGGCATTCCAAGAGCAAAACGGGAGCGCTTATGGCATCTACGCGGCCTTTGGCAGCACGCTGACCACCGTGGCCACCACCCTGCAGACCGCGCCGGAGATCGGTGGAACCTTCACCTTTTTCAGCCTCAATCCCGCCCTCAACGACAACGGCACGGTCGCCTTCCTCGGAGTCGCTGGCACTGCCCGCGGGATTTTCGCGCGGAGCGGCGGCGTGCTCACCGCCATCGTCTCCACCGCCCGCCAGGCTCCGGGCTTCGCCGGAAATTTCACCACTTTTTCCGATCCCGCGCTGAGCAATTCAGGGATCACCGCCTTTCGCGGAATCGTGTCCGGCGGGCAGGGCATCTACACCGGCACAGGCGGCGCGCTACAGACCATCGCGATCACGGGACAGTCCGCCCCTGGCGTCGGCGGCGCTTTCTCCGGCTTCGGCAAGCCAACCGTAAACGACGTCGGAACCGTCGGGTTTCTCGGCTCAAACAACATTTTCGACGCCAACAATAAACCCCAGCAAGGGATCTACCTTGGCGACGGCCAGCAGCTCGTGACCGTCGCTTTCTACGGCGAAAGCCTCGCCGGCAGCACCATCAGCACCCTCCCTAACAGCCTCGCTTTCCTCGGCGGCACTGATCGTGGCAGCAGCAGTCAGCTCAACAACAACGGCCAGGTCGCCTACAAGGCCACGCTCGCCAACGGCACCACGACAATCCAGCTCTTCACGCCGACCCTGCATTTCCGCTCCGGCACGAGCGGCGCGTGGACCACGAAATCAAACTGGACGCTCGGCCTGTCGCCTGCGGCTGTGCATGACGTGGTTCTCGACCCCGCGACGGCCCTCACCATCAGCGGGCCGATGCTGCCCACGACCATCAAGAGCCTCGCGATCAACGGCACCGGCGCGAATGTCGCTGAGTTGACCCTGCAAAACACCGGCACCATCACCGCCGCGGGCGGGGTGAGCACCGGCGTCTCGGGAAAATTGAGCGGGAGCGGGAAGCTCGTCGCCAATCTTTCCAGCGCCGGAACCATCGCGCCCGGCCTCGCCGCGTCCGCGGGTGCGATCAATGTCACCGGCAACGTCACCCTCCTCGGCACCGCGCATCTCGCCTTCGACCTCGGCGGCCTCACGCGCAAAACCAACTACGACTTTTTCGGCGTGACCGGCCTGCTGACCCTCGGCGGCACCCTCGATGTCTCGCTCCTCGGGGCCTTCGCCCCGCAGGCTGGCAACACCTTCGACCTCTTCGACTCCACCACGGTCGCCGGTAACTTCTCCACCCTCCATCTGCCCGTGCTCACCGGCGGTCTCACTTGGAATACCGCGCTGCTGCCCACCACCGGCGTCATCTCCGTCGCCGGGCTCACCGTCAACCCGACCACCTACACCCTCGCGGCCTCCGCCAGCACGGCCACCATTCACGCGGGCGGCTCCTCCACGATCACCGCCACGATCACCAACACCGGCGCAGCCGGCACCGACACGCTCAACTACACCGGCCTCAACGTCGCCGCCTCGCCCGTCGGCGGAACCGTCACCAACGTGACGCTGAACATTTCCAACTCTTCGCTTGCCAACAACTTTGCCGCCCAGTCCGGCACCGCGACTTTTTCCAGCCTCACCGGCGGCACCTACACGCTGACCCCGACCGTCGCCTCCGCGCTCAATGGCACCCTCGGCACCGTGGCCGCAAATGGCGGCGTAACCGCTGCGAGCGTCACCGTTTTTTCTGGCAGTGCGAAATGGAATGCGCCAGCCACTGCCTCATGGGGCTCGGGCGCGAATGCCAACTGGACCGACACCGCCGCCGCCTCCGTCCACGCGGCCCCCGGAACCTTCGCCGGATTTGCCGCCAGCGACTCCGCCGTTTTCGACGCCACCAGCGGTGCCCTCGTGAATCTCGACGGCGCGGCACCGAGTCTCACCGCGCTGAGTTTCACCGGCGGCAGCCACACCATCGCGCCCGGCACCGGCGGCACGGTCACACTCAACAATGGCGCGAGCACCGCCACCGTGACCGCCAGCGTCGGCAGCCACAGCATCACCGCGCCGGTGCAGCTCGGCAGCAATCTCTCTGCCGCCGTGACGAGCGCCGCCGACACGCTGACCCTCTCCGGCGGCATCACCGGCGCGGGCAAAACGCTGACAAAAACTGGCGCGGGCAAGCTGGTTCTGGGCGGCGTGCAAAACTACGCCACGCTCAACGCGAACGGCGGCCTCACCGACATCACCGGCTCCTTCACCGGCGGCACCGCCACCGTGCATGCGAATGCCGCGGTGAAATTTGAAGCCAGCCAGACGCTCGCCGCGCTCTTCATCGCCGATGGCGTCGAGGTGACCTTCGGCTCAACCGGCGCGGGCTTCGACGACCCGTCGGGCAAAACCGACCTCGCCCTCATCCCCGAGCCCGGCTCCGCCAGCCTGCTGCTCCTCGGCGCGCTCGGCTGCCTCTCCCGCCGCCGCCGCTAGCGCCCCAGCAGCAGGCGGAGAAACTGCCCGTCGGGCAGTTCGCGCGCGCGTTACTCAGACGCGGTAAAAGTTGGTCAATGTTCGGCTAATCTCCCCGGAATCAGCCTGCACACTTGGTTTGCGAGCGATTCGACCACGCCAAACTTGGTCAAAGACGTGCTCCCATTCTCGCGCCGGGAGCACCATAGGGAGCACCACGGGAGCACCAAAGATGGAGGGAGGAAATGATCTCACCCGAACAAGGAACCGGTTGGGATCTGCCCGCCAACGGCTCGTGCGACGCTCGCGCGGCATGGCATGCGCGCGAACGGCGGAAGGAAGCCGCTCAGCGCGCGCTGTCTGCGCAGACCAATGAGGACCGCACTGCCGGGGCCGCGCCAGCGGCACCGGTAGCGCGGTCCCTTGGTTTATCTAAATGCCATATCTCACCGC
>JANXSB010000286.1 GCA_025352865.1 Chthoniobacter sp.
CCGGTGACGGTGCTGCCGTAGGTCTCGGCGCTCGGGTCGGTGAGGCGCGCGAGGCCGAAGTCGGCGACCTTCACATGGCTCTCGGCATCGACCATGACGTTGGCGGGCTTGATGTCGCGGTGGACGACGCCTTTGCCATGCGCATAGGCCAGCGCGGTGCAAACCTGCGCGGCAAGCGAGAGCGCCTGGTCGGGCGCGAGGCCGACCTGGTGGATGATGTCGTGCAGGTTTGCGCCCTCGAAGAATTCCATGACGAAGAAGAGATGCCCCTCGGCGGTCTGCCCGAAGTCGAAGACCGAGATGATGTGCGGGTGGTTGAGCTTCGCCATGGCGCGGGCCTCGCGGCGGAAGCGGTCCACGAAGGCCTGGTCCACGCTGATCTCCAGCGGGAGGAGCTTGATGGCGACGAGGCGGTCGAGTGCGATCTGGCGGGCCTTGAAGACCGCGCCCATGCCGCCGCGCCCGAGCATGGCGAGCACTTCGTAGTTTGGGAAAAGCGCGTTCACTTCCGCGACCGACGGCGGCTCCCAGCCATGCGCCCCGGTGCTGGACATCCTCACGGATTGCATGCCGCGTATGAGAAGTTCGTCGGGATACACGCCGCCGAGATTCGTCGGCAGCGCGCCGTTGCCAGTCCGCGCCAAACATCCGCCGGAGCGCGGCAAGGGACGTGCTTAAAGCCCTTCCCAAGATGCAAAGCACATTCACCCACAAAGTCCTCATGTGCATGCTCGCCGGCTTCGGTGCGGCGGGCATGTTCTGGGTCTTCCGCCACTTCGTCCAGGAGGCCATTTACGAATCCGGCGAAGGCTGGAAGGACAGCCTCCACGGCGGGACAGCGGAACATCACGCGCGGTAAGCGCAGGCTGGCAGGGCAGTCATCGGGGCCGCTGCTTTTTCCGGCGAGCCCGCGGGCGGCGTTTTTTTTTGACGCGGAAGAAATCCCCGCTTTTTCCCCGTCGAAACTTTGCGCTAAGCTCCCGCCTTTTCACCGCCCCATGTCCCACGCTCCCCTGACCGGCAGCCTCATCGCCGACCGCTTCGAACTGCTCGAGGAAATGCCTCGCGTCAACGACGGGCGGCTCTTCCGCGCGCGCGACCTGGCCTTTGCGGAAGAGGTCGCGGTGAAGCTGCTCGGCACCGGCTGCGGCATGGATGCGCCCGGACGGCAGACGCTCGAAAGCGCCGTGCGCCGCCTGCAATGCACCCCGCACCGGCATCTCCTCCGCCACGATTCGCTCGACACCGCGGGCGGCGTGCATGTGCGCGAATGGATTCACGGCCTCTCGCTCCTCGACCTCCTCCGCCGCCGCCGCGAACTCAGCGCCGACGACACCTTCCGCCTCCTCGCCCCGCTCCCGGCGGCGCTCGACTACCTGACCACGCGCGACATCCCGATCCCGCGTCCGCTGCTCGGAAAAATCTTCATCCAATTCGATCCTGCCACCGCGCCCGAGGCGCTCGTTATGCAGCCCATCGCCGACTGGCCGCCCTTCTCGGTGAAAGTGAATCCGCTTTGCATCCGCGGGCTGCTCTCCGACACCACGAGCGACACCACGCGCACGATGGTCGTCGATACGCGCACCACCACCACCGCGCCCGAAAATGTCAGCGGCCCGCGCATCCTCGCCGAGCTGCTCTACGAGCTGCTCGGTGGCCGCCAGCGCGAGGCGGACAGCCACCGCTACAGCCCCATCAGCGCCCTCCACGAGGAGGGCAATGGCGTGCTCCGCCGCGCGCTCCTCGTAGCGCCGCACGCCGACTGCCAGGCGCTCTGGCAGGATTTGCGAAAAGCGCAGGGCAGCGACGTGCCGCCCGGCATCCACCTCAGCGTCCAGCGCACCCCGCCGCGCCCGCTCGAAATCCCCGCGCCGCTCCTCGGTCCGCCCGAACCCGGCCTCGCGCTCATCCTCACGCCCGAGGATCCCGCCACGCCCGCCATCCACCTCATCGCGCGCGCGCAATTCACCATCGGCCGCTCGCTCCAGACCGCGGATTTCATCACGCGCTTTCTCCCCGAGTCCGCCGCGAACAACGCCCTCACCGACCGCCTCAGCCGCGTCCATGTCCTCGCCGAAAATACCGGCGGCCGCATTCTCCTGCGCGATGGCAACGGCTCCTCGCCGAGCGTGAATGGCTCGCTCCTCGACGCCCACCTGCTCTCGCCCGACCACCCCACGACCATTTCCCACCGCGCCATTCTCGCGCTCGGCCACGAGTACTTTCTCGAGCTCATTCCCCTCCTCCACCCCACCCCGCGCGAATGGCCCGCCGGCCAGCTCGCCGCCTGGCCCGGCGCGGACACCCCGCCCTGCGAGCCGCTTGGGGCCTTGGTCTGCGAGCCGCGCAACGGCCAGCCGGTGATCCGCCGCAGCGTCTGGCTTTTTTCCGAAATCGGTTTCGGCATCGACTCTTGCGGGCGTGTCGTCTGGGACACGCGCGCCGCCGCGGAAAGCCCCGCCGCCTTTCATCAGCACTGCGGCTGCTTCTGGCTGCGCAACCACACGCTCCCCGAAACCGCCCTCGCCCTCGGCGGCACCGCCCTCTCGCGCGAGCAGGTCGCACCCATCGCCACCGGCCAGACCGTGCTCCTCGGCACCACCCGCTTCACCGCCGAAATCATCTGACTGAAAAACCCCGCCCATGCCCAGCTCCCTCACCCATCCTCTCGAAGCCGTCATCTGCCACGACGGGCGGCCCGTCGCCCGCTGCGTGCTGCGGCGCGGGCGCTACCTCATCGGGCAGGATCGGAAAAACGAAATCGTCGTCGATGCGCCGTCCGTCTCCGCGAAACACGCGCAGCTCACCATCGAGGGCGACGACGCCTTTTTCCTCGAAGATCTCGGCAGCGCCAACGGCACCCGCGTCAACGGACAGCCCGCGCACGGCGCGACTCCCGTCACCCTCGCCTGCCACATCGAGATCGGCTCCACGACCCTCGAATTTCAGCGCAGCGGCCTGCCCGCCTCGGTCTTCCAATACCTCTCGCCCGACTTCATGGGCGCGCAGCACTACGAGGTCGGCGACCTCATCGTGCAGGGCAGCACCAGCAGCATCCACGAAGCGCGCGACCTTTCGCTCAACCGTGTCGTCGCCATGAAAATCATGCTCCCCGAGAGCCAGGCGAAACCGGGCCACGTCCTCCGCTTCATCCGCGAGGCGCAGATCGCCGCGCAACTCCAGCACCCCGGCATCCTCCCCATCCACGAGCTCGCGCTCGACGGGCAGCGCCGGCTCTACTCCATCACCCGCTTCGTCGAGGGCGATTCGCTCGACTCGGTCCTCGACCGCCTCGCCTCCGGCGAAAACGCCGACGCCCCGCGCCACAGCCTCGCCGCGCTCCTCGGCGTGTTTCAGAAAATCTGCGACGCCGTGGCCTGCGCCCACTCGCGCGGCGTCGTCCACTGCACGCTCCGCCCGGAGAACATCACCGTGGGCCGGTTCGGCGAGGTCTTCGTAAATAATTGGGGTCTCGCGAAACTCTTCTCCCTCGACGACGAAAACGCCCCGCGCGTCGAAGCCCCCGAAGCCAGCGCCGAACCCGCGCTCTCCCGCTACTCCGCGCCCGAGCAGGCCGAGGGCGCGCTCGACGACATCGACACCCGCACCGACATCCACGCCCTCGGCGGCCTCCTCTTCCGCATCCTCACCCTCCGCGACCCGATCACCGGCGAGACCGAATCCGCACTCCTCGAACAACTCCTCAGCCCGCGCGAAGCCCCCGCCGGCCAGCCGCCGTGCCCGCACTGGCCCGGCGGAAAACTCCCCGAGCCCCTCGCCGCCATCGCCATGCGCGCGCTCAGCCTCGCCCGCGACGACCGCCACGCCACCGTGCGGAAATTGCAGCACGACATCGCCGCCTGGCAGGAAGGAGCCGGCGGCGGCAGCGGCGAGGCGGGCGGGCTGTGGAAAGGCTTCACCGGCCTGCTCGGACGGCACTGAAGAAAGGGATGAGGTATGAGTGATGAGGTATGAATGGGCCGGTTCATCACTCATCCTTCATACCTCATCCTTCGCTGTTGAGCGTTAGCCCACTTTCCGTTTCCCTCCCCCCTTTCCACTCTCTCCGCCCCATGGATCTCCCCGCTTACCTCACCCAGCGCACCGCCCTCATCGACCGCGCCCTCGACGGCTTCCTCCCTCGCGCCACCGTCAAGCCCGCCACCATCCACAAAGCGATGCGCTACTCCCTCTTCGCCGGCGGCAAGCGCCTCCGCCCCGTCCTCACCCTCGCCGCCGCCGAAGCCTGCGGCGGCACCCTCCCCGCGGCCACGCCCGCCGCCTGCGCCGTCGAGTGCATCCACACCTACTCCCTCATCCACGACGACCTCCCCTGCATGGACGACGACGACCTCCGCCGCGGCCGCCCCACCTCCCACAAAGTCTTCGGCGAAGGCGTCGCCGTCCTCGCCGGCGACGCCCTCCTAACCATCGCCTTTGAAATCCTCGCCCAAGCCTCCGCCACCGCGCGCTACCCCATGCCCGCCCTCATCCGCGAACTCGCCAGCGCCAGCGGCAGCCAGTGGCTCATCGGCGGCCAGGTCGCCGACCTCGAGGGCGAGGGGAAAAAGCACACCGGTACCCAGCTCCAGTACATCCACCGCTGCAAAACCGCCGCCCTCCTCACCGCCAGCATCCGCCTTGGTGCCATGAGCGCCGATGCCACGCCCGCGCGCCTTGCCGCGCTCACCGCTTTCGGCCAAGCCCTCGGCCTCGCCTTCCAGGTCATCGACGACATCCTCGATGTCACCCAAACCACCGAGAAGCTCGGCAAGACCGCCGGCAAAGACGTAGCCGCCACCAAGGCCACCTACCCCGCCGTCCACGGCCTCGCCCGCTCCCGGCGCGAAGCCCACCGCCTCACCCGCGCCGCCCTCACCGCTCTCGCACCCTTCGGCAGCCGCGCCGCCACCCTCCGCGCCCTCGCCGACTATCTCCTCGCACGGGATTACTGAGCTGGACTTTGTTCATCGGAGGCCGTCACCCAGGCTGCTTCCGTTCCGCCATTTTCGTTTGCGGATGCTGCTCGTGCTGGCCGTGGATGTAGGTGGCTACCCATTCGGCGAGGCGCTGGCCGAGGAGGCGGCAGGCGGCTTCGTCGGCTTCGCCGCGGGGCTCTTTGGCGACGACGGCGCCGTAGTGGAGGGTGAGGGTTTTCGAGGCGTAATCGGTGACGCCGAAGACGAGGAAGCCGAAGTTCATCAGCACCGTCAGGATGGACTGGCAGGCCAGTTCCATGCCTCCACCCCAGCCGCCGGCGGAGGAAAAAGCGCAGGCGATTTTGCCGTCGATCCGCATCCAGTGCTCGCGCATGGTTTCGTCCCAGAAGCGTTTCATTTTCCACGAGAGGAGGCCCATGTTCGTGGGGCTGCCGACGGCGAGGCCATCGCACCAGAGCACGTCGTCGGCGCTGGCTTCATCGAGCGAGCGGAGGAGGACTTCGGTGCCGGGGATCAAGGCTGCGCCTTCGCCGACGAGCCGCGCCATTTTTGCCACATTGCCGGAAGCGGAGTCGTAGAGGACGAGGATGCGGTTCATGGGAGGGGCGATGTCTTAGCCGCATCGTCGCGAGGTGGGGAGTGAAAAGCACGTTCGGGATTGGACGCTGAGCGCGGCGCTGTGCTAAAGGCGGCGCATGAACATCCTCCTCGCCGGCACAAAAAAGGGACTCTTCATTTTCAGCAGCACGGATCGCACGCGATGGGACATGCGCGGGCCGTTTCTGCGCGGGAAGGAGGTGCATCACGCGATCCTCGATGCGCGCTCGGGGCGCATTTTCGCGACGGCAAATGACGCATGGTTCGGCTCGGAGATCGTGTGGTCGGACGACCTCGGTGAGACGTGGACCTCGGCGCAGCGCAGTCCCGCTTTCGCGGAAGACTCGGGGCTGAAACTGGAGCGCATCTGGCACATTGAGGCGGGTCGCGCGAGCGAGCCGGGCGTGGTGTATGCGGGGGTCGCGCCGGCGGCGCTTTTCCGCAGCGAGGACGCGGGCGAGACGTGGAGCGAAGTGCCGGGGCTGACCGCGCATGCCACGCGCAAGTTCTGGCATCCGGGCGCGGGCGGGCTGTGCCTGCATTCCATCCAGCTCGATGCGGCGAATCCGCTACGGATGTATGTTGGCATCTCGGCGGTCGGGGTATTTCGCACGGACGACGGCGGCGCGACGTGGACCCCGGTGAACCGCGGGACGCGCGCGGAGTTTCAGCCGGAAAAATATCCCAAGTACGGCCAGTGCGTGCACAAGCTGCTCATGGCACCGGGCGGCGGCGACGTGCTTTTTCAGCAGAACCACTGCGGCGTCTATCGCAGCACGGACGCGGGTGCGAGCTGGCAGGAGATCACGGCGGGGCTGCCGAGCGATTTCGGCTTTCCGCTGGGTGTGCATCCACGCGATGCGCAGACGGTCTATGTGCTGCCGCTGCAGGGCGCGGAATTCCGCTGCCCGCCGGAGGCGAAGCTGCGCGTCTTTCGCACGCGCGACGGCGGGCGCACCTGGCAGGCGCTGACCGTGGGGCTGCCGCAAAACGACGCCTTTGCGAGCGTGCTGCGCGAGGGCCTGGCGGTCGATGGGGGCGATCCCGCGGGTATCTATTTCGGCACAAACACGGGGAAGGTTTTCTCGTCGATCGACGAAGGCGATACGTGGCGTCTGCTCGCGGACAATCTGCCGCCGGTGATGTCCGTCTCGGCGGGAAAAACCTAGGGCACGAGCGCGAAGTCCACGTCTGCGCAGACGAGCACGGCGACGGCGGTGCGGCCGTGAAGCGGAAAACCGGCGGCGAAAACCCCACGCGCGCCGCAGCTATTTCGGGAGGTGCTCGGCGATGCAGCGGTTGATGGCTTCGAGGCTGACGGGCTTGGCCAGGAAGGGGAAGCCGCCGATGTCGTGCGTGGTCTCGGTGCGGGAGACGATGGCGGTGAGGAAGACGATGGGGACGTGGCCGAGCAACGGGTCGGAGCGGATTTGCTGGGCGACATCGCCGCCGTCGATCTTCGGCATGACGATGTCGAGGAAGATGATGTCGGGTTTGAATTCGCGGGCCTTGAGCCAGGCTTTGGTTCCGTCATTTTCCTCGAGCACCTGGTAGTTGCCGGTTTTTTCGAGGGTGAGTTTGAGGAGCCGGGTGAAGCCGGCCTCGTCGTCAACGATGAAGATGCGTTTCTTGTCCATGATGGTTTTTGGGTTGGTGGTTTATACTTGGAACATGAGAGTGACGCGAGCCCCGCCTTCGGGGAGGTTGCGGAGGTCGATGGTCGCGCCGTGGAGGTCGATGATGGTTTTGACGACGGAGAGGCCGAGGCCGGTGCCTTTGCCGGTGGGCTTGGTCGTGTAGAAGGGCTCGAAGATTTTCGCCAGCTTTTCCTCGGGCACGCCGGGACCGGTGTCGTCGATTTCGGCGACGACGATGGTCGTGCCGACGCGAAAGGATTCGGAGCGGCTGTCGGCGATGTTGTGGCCGACGCCGGTGAGTTGCTTCACGAAAGTGCGCGCGGTGAGCGTGCCGCCGGGCTGCATCGCGTGGACGGCGTTCGTGAAAACATTCAGGAAAACCTGCCCGATTTTCATCCGGTCGAGTTTCAGTTTCGGCAAATTTGGCTGCAGGTCTTTCGCGACGACGATCTTCCCGCTGTTCAACTCGCCGCGAACCAGCAGCAGCGATTGCTCGATGATGCCATTCAAATCTTCCTCGGCTGCGGCGATCTGCTGCGGCGCGGAAAAATCGAGCATCCCGCGGATCACCACGTCGGCGCGCTTCACCGCGTCCCGTAAATCCTTCAGGATCGATGGC
>JANXSB010000301.1 GCA_025352865.1 Chthoniobacter sp.
CGCGAAGCCTCGCGGGCGCAGCGTCTCCCGGTGCTCATCGACATCTCCGCGAGCATGGCCGCGCTCGATGTCCCCGGCGGCACCTCGCGCCTCGACGCCGCGAAAAAGCGCGTGCGCGACATCATCGACACGCTCCCGCCCGACCAGGATCTCGCCCTCATCGCCTTCGGCAAAAGCGCGCGCCGGCTCACCGGTTTCACCAATAACCGCCGCGAGCTGCGCCTCGCGCTCGACTCGCTCGCCGTCGAGGACGTCCCCGGCGATCTCGACGAAGCCCTGCGCATGGCCCAGGCGCTCACCCGCAGCGCCGCCTTCGACAAAGTGCTGCTCCTCTCCGACGGCAATTTCCCCGCGAAGACCAACTTCGAGCTGCCCTTCAAGATCGACTTCCAGCGCCTTGCCGACGCCGGGCCAAACTACGGCATCACCGCCTTCAACGCCCGCCGCGCGCCGGGCGGAAAGTGGGACGTCTTCGTCCAGCTCGCCGCCTCCGCCGAGGCCGAGACCGCCAGCGGCACCGTCGAGCTGGAGCAGGACGGCACCGTCGTCGGCACCGAGAGCGTCACCATCGCGAAAGGCGCCACCCCGCGCCTCGTCTTCCAGGTCGCCAGCGACCAGCCCGCCCAGCTCCGCGCGCGGCTCACCACCACTGGCTTCGACTCCCTCGCCGCCGACAACACCGCCTCGCTTTCTCTCCCCGCCGCCCGCCCGCTCGCCGTCTTCTGCCCGCAAAAGCTCACCGCCTACCGCCACGCCCTCGCCTCGCTCGACGCCCTCACCGTTTTCCCGCACGACACGCTCCCCCCGCCCGCCGCCTTCGACCTCGTCTTCACCGACGACGCCGACGACCTCGCCTACCCCGCGCGCACCCGCTGCCTCATCGGCCTCGTCCCCGAGGAGTTGAAAGCGCTCGTCTCCGTGAAAGGCGAGAACACCACCGCCATCGACTGGCGCCGCGAATCCCCGCTCCTCCAGCACGTCCAGCTCGGCGATGTCGTCTTCATGGACCAGCCCGTCAGCGCCGCCACCGTGCGGGACGACACCTTCGCCAACCTCGGCTTCGAGATCCTCGCCCAAGGCCCGCACGGCCCCCTCATCGTCGAGCGCACCGATGGCGACGCCCTCCTCATCGCCCTCCTCTTCCACACCGACCGCAGCACCCTCCCCTACCGGGTCGGCTTCCCCATCTTCGTCTCGAATGTCGTCCAGGCCGCCCTCAAACAGAGCGGCCTCGCCGAAGCCGCCGCCGCCCGCACCGGCGTCCTCCCCCCGCTCACCCTCGCGCCCAGCCGCGCCGTCCACGTCACCGGCCCGGGCCGCTTCGCCCGCGACGATCGCACCGACGACCGCGGCCAGCTCACCGGCATCCCCGCCCCCCGCGCCGGCGACTACACCCTCACCGACGGCACCGCCACGCGCCACCTCGGCGCCAGCCTCCTCTCCCCCGCCGAGACCTCCCTCGCCGTCGTCAGCCAGATCGAATTCGCCGACCAACTCACCGTCGCCGCCACCACCGCCGTCCCCAAAGCCGACCGCTCCCTCTGGTGGCTCCTCGCCTGCGCCGGCTTCGTGGTGCTCTTGGTGGAATGGTGGTGGTTTCAGCGAAGGCCGGGCGTGGCGTAAAGGCGGCGCGGAAACTGGCATCCGGGCTGCTCGCATTGGGCCGCATATGCGTCCTCTCACCACCGTCAGCCACCGCCGCGCGGGTTTCACCCTTGTGGAAATCATGATCGTCGTCGCCATCATCGCCCTCCTGGCGGCGATCGCTGTGCCCAATTTCCTGCGCGCCCGCAAGCGCTCGCAGGCCACCCGCATCCTCGATGACCTGCGGGTGATCGACGCGGCCATCGACCAATACGCCATCGAGAACAACAAAGGCGGCGGAGCCCCCGTCGCCTGGGCCGATATTCAGAACTATCTCAAAAATGGCTCCGTCCCGTACTTCTCCGGCGGCAAAGATCTCTTCAGCAATCCCTACAGCGGCGGCAGCTTCTCCGTGGATGCTATCCCGAAGCTCTCCACGACCACCTTCAACCAGCTCTCCGACGTGGCCCCGAGCGACTTCTGGTCGCCCTACTACTAAATCCGGACCGTCCTCGGCAAAGGGGCGCACTGGCTTCGTCTTGCTGCTGGTGGAATGGTGGTGGGTTTAATCTCTCGCTCCCAAAGTTAGCGCAGCGCTTTGGGAGCGGACGCGTGAGGCGAAACTCTGTTTCGGTGGTGGGCGGGTGAGCATGGGGACCGCGTTGAGGTCGTGGTGCGCCGGAGGGGAGACGGAGTCTCGGCGGGACGGGCGTTCCCAAAGCGCTGCGCTAACTTTGGGAACGAGACGGAAAATGGCGCGGACCTGCGCTTTCAGCTCCACGCGGGAGGGAGCACCAACGGTGCGCAAACAAGCCAGCCCAGGGCAACGCCCTGGGAACCTCGGAGAAAAAACGATTCAGCCCTGAAAGGGCGGCACACTTTTGTTGCGCCCTGTCAGGGCTGGGCCGGTTCCAAATCGCGACCCAGGGCGTTGCCCTGGGCTGGCTTGTCGAGGGCCTTTGGCCCGGTGCCGCGGGCCTTCCGACTTTTTTCTCGCTCCCAAAGTTAGCGCAGCGCTTTGGGAGCGGACGCTTGAGGCGAAACTCCGTTTCGGTGGTGGGCGGGTGAGCATGGGAACCGCGGTGTGACCGTCGTGCGCCGGAGGGGAGACGGAGTCTCGGCGGGACAGGCGTTCCCAAAGCGCTGCGCTAACTTTGGGAACGCGACGGAAACTCCGTTTGCCTAGTTCGTTCAAGCTGCCACCGTCGCATCATGAAACTCACCGCGATCATCTATCCCGATTCTGACAGCGAATGGCTCGTGGCCGAATGCCCTGAAATCGGCACGGCCAGCCAGGGCAAGACCGAAGACGAAGCCCTCGCCAACCTGCGGGAAGCGACCGAACTCTACCTGGAATCTTTCCCCGAAGCCCATCCGAAGACCGCTGCGATCCGCACTTTCGAGCTGGCCCATGCCTAGACTCCCGCTGGTCTCCGGCGGCGAAGCAGTCAAAGCCTTGCAACGCCTCGGCTTCCGCGTCGATCGCCAGCGCGGTAGCCACGTCGTGATGAAAAAGGAAACCGTGTCAGGTGCCTGCGGCTGCGTCATTCCCATGCACCGTGAAGTGGCCCTCGGCACCCTCCGCAGCGCGCTGAAAATGGCGGGCTTAACACCCGAGGAATTCATAGAGGCATTAAGGTGACCGGCGCGGATGCCGGCGCAGCCGCGAACCGCCGCGCTGACCCACCCCGCGCCCGGCGACCCACCGCGCCGTCGAAAACCCGGCCTCGCGGAGGGAGGGACTTCTTCCTCGTTGCCAAGCTCCAGCCGAAGCGCGAGAAAAGGAGCCAGCGGCGAGACGCCCGAGCCATGCCATTCCGACGGAGAAAGATCACCAAAGAGAAGACTTCCATTTCGGACTCTCTCTTCAGGATCGGCGTCGCGCTGCTCCTGCTCGCCCTCTTGCTCGCGGTGATGCTGTGGCTCTTCAACGAGACGGCGGTTTCTCGATAGGCCGCTTCGCGCAGGCGGTTCACCCTTGGAACGCGCGCGGGCTTTCGCCTACGCTCGCGCGCAGATGTCCGGCCCCCGATTTTCACGCGGTGCTTTTTGTCCCGCCGCGTGCGCCTTGCTCCTCGTCGTTTTTCTGACGTCGGCACGCGCGGATTTCCTGCGCGCCGACTTCGCCCCGCTCACGCTGCGTCCGCGGACGAATGCGCCCGCGATCTTTGACATCAAGCTCCACCGCGCGGGCGCGGGCCTACTGGAAGGCGCGCTCGAAATCACCTTCGAGGCCGGCGGCGCGGTGGTGTTCCGGCAGCGCACGCAGGACCTCACGCTCGCGGCGGGGACGCAGTCTTTTCGCGTCATCACGCCGCCGCTGCCGCCGCATGAATCCTACACCGGCACCGAGGCGCGGCTGCGCTTTGTCACGAAGACGGCGGCGGTCGATCTCGGGCGTTTTCCCGTGGAGGCGGCCAGCCGGGGCGCGCGCAATTTCGTCATCGCCGTGTGCGATGGCCGTAGCGCGGGCGTGCGCGACGTGGCGCTCTGGCAGAGCCTGCGGCTCGAAAGTTTTTTCCCGACCAGCCCGAACGCGGACAAACCCATCGCCACCTCGCCCGCGTTTCTCCTGCCCGAGGATTTTCCCGCAAACCCGCTCGCGCTTTTCGCCTTCGATCTCGTGCTGCTCGATGGCGACGGCTTCGCTTTGCTCCGCGAAAAACAGCTCGTCGCGCTGACCCGCTGGGTCGAGGCCGGCGGCAGCCTGGGCGTGCTGCCGGGGCGCGGATTGAAAGACGAGCACGTCCGGTTTCTCAACGGTTTCGCGAGCGGGAAAAACTCCGCGCCTTTCCAAATCACGGACACCGGGGAGTTCGTGGCCGGCGGTGAGCCGCGATTCTTGCGCGGCGGACTGGGCCGGGTCGTCGTCGCCAGTCACCCGGAGGAAGCGGCTCTGGCCACGCCGGCCTGGCGTCAGGCGGCGATGTTCTTGTGGAAATTCCGCAAGGCCGGCCCGGCGATTGTCAACCGCTACGGTCGCCCGTGGGATCCGGCCATCGAACTGGCCGGCACGGAAGCGCGTGAGGAAGCGCGCCGGCGGCGCGCGGAGATTGAGCAGTTTTTGACGACGCTGCTCCCCAATTCCACGCGTCTCATTTCACCGGGCACGCTCGCGCTCATCCTCGCCGGGTTTCTCATTGTCGTCGGCCCGCTCGATTGGTTCGTGCTCGGAGTCGTTCGGCGGCGGCGCTGGACGTGGATTGCTTTTCCACTCGCCTCCGCCGGTTTCACGGCGCTGGTGATTTTTGAGGCGGGCCGGGCGCTGGGGCATGAGGATCACCGCTCCGCGCTCATCGTCACCGACGTGGGGCCGGGCGGGCGCGTCCTTCGCGAGAGTCGCTTTGAGCTGCTCCTTTCCGCGCGCAATCGGGACGCGACCACGGAAATCCAGCACGCCTTTGCCGTGCCCACCCTGCTCGCTGCGCAAACTTCCGGCAATCGTGCGTCGCCCGGCGATCTTGAGCCGGTGGGGTTCTCCGGGCAGATGGGTCTGCGCTTCACCATGCGCCAGCAGCTTCGGCAATGGACGCCGCAGTTCAACCGCATCACTTCGCTCGAAGCTCCCGACGATGCGTCCGGCGTGCCGTGGGCGGAGGTGGAAGCCGGCATCGTCGGGAGCAAGGAGGCACGCCGCCACCTGGCGGTTCAGGCGCGGTTCGCCGAAATCGCCAAGGGTCATCCCGCCCTGGATTTTGCGCTCCTCCGTGGAGGCGGGGTGGTCACAGGTTCCGGCGGCCATTGGCCGGCGAAGCATCTCGAGGCCTTCTGTTCGCCGGCCGCGTTTGGGATCAGCGAATTGATTGCCCGCACCGCACCGGACGCCGCGGGCAATTTTGACGACCTCCCGCTGCTCGACCCGAACGAGCTGGATGAATGGCTCCTCGTAATTTCGCGCCGGACGCCCGACGGCGTGCATCTCTACCGCCGGCTGTTTAGAACGGACGACCAATGAGCGAACCCGAGAAAAACGCGCCCGAGATTCTGCCGCCGGCTCCGCTCGTTTCCGTGGAAAATCTCCACGTCACGTATGGCAAGACGCACGCGGTGCGGGGGCTGAGTTTTGCCATTCCGCGGGGCGAGGTGTTTGGGTTCATCGGGCCGAATGGCGCGGGGAAAACCTCGACGATCAAAGTTTTGGCGACGCTGCTGAAACCGAACAGCGGACGCGCGCTGGTGGCCGGGCTGGATGTGGTGCGGGAGCCGCACGCAGTGCGGCGGAAGATCGGCTACATGCCGGATTTTTTCGGCGTCTATGACGACCTCACGGCGAGCGAGTACCTGCACTTTTTCGCCGCGGCGTACAAAATCCCGTCGGCGAAACGCCGCGTGCTCATCGGCGATGTGCTCGCGCTGACCGACCTCACGGAAAAGCACGACGCGCCGGTGGACGCGCTTTCGCGCGGAATGAAGCAGCGGCTCGGTCTCGCGCGTGTGCTCCTGCACGACCCCGATTTGCTGCTGCTCGACGAGCCGGCGAGCGGGCTCGATCCGCGCGCCCGCATCGAGATGCGCGAGCTTTTGAAGGAGCTGCAGACGATGGGCAAGACGATCATCGTCTCCTCGCACATCCTCCACGAGCTGGCGCAGTTTTGCACCCACATCGGCATCGTCGAGCGCGGGCAGATGGTCGCGAACGGCTCGCTCGCCGACATCTATCGCGCGCTCAGCCTGCGCCGCACCATCCATGTGCAGCTCGCGAATTCGACGCCGGAGATCATCGAGAAAATCCGCGCGCTCCCGCATGTGGCGAGCGTGGACGAGCAGCCGGACCGGCTCGGCGTGCAGCTCCGCGAGGACGAGATGAGCGTGGAGGAATTGGCCGACGCGCTGCACGCACTTGGCGCACGCATCCGCATGTTTCAGCCCGACGCGATGGACATGGAGACGGCGTTTATGAAGCTGACGGAAGGGAAGACGGCGTGACCGCGCTGCTCCGCCTTTTCTCATTCCCGCTGCTCGCGAAGGAGCTGACGGAGGCGGCGGCGAGGCGGCGGACTTATGTGCTTCGGGTTGTTTATGGCGTGGCGCTTTTTGCGGTCTTTGCGGCGATGGCCCCGCGATGGCTGTGGCGCGGGGCGTACGATCCGCTGTCGGTCATGGGCGAGGGGAGCGCGATGTTTGAAAACATTCTTCTGCTCCAGTTCATCGGCATCGCGCTCTTTCTGCCGGCGATGATGTGCGGACGCATCGCGGAGGAAAAGGAGCGTGATTCGCTGGTGCTGCTCTTTCTCACCGACCTGCGCCCGTGGTCCATCGTCCTGCAAAAATACCTCGGCGGCCTCGTGCCGATGCTCTCCTTCCTCCTCCTCGCGATGCCGCTCGCCGCCATCGCCTACGCCTTCGGCGGCGTGACCGCAGACACGCTCGCCACCGGCCTCTACGCGCTGCTCCTCGCCTGCCTGCAAATCGGCGCGCTCGCGCTGATGTGCTCCGCGTGGTGCCGCACCACGGTTTCGGCGCTGATGTCCACGTATCTGCTGGCGGTTGTGTTCTACCTTGTGCCGTTAGTTGGCGCAAAAATAGCCGAGAGAAAATTTGGGCTTAC
>JANXSB010000319.1 GCA_025352865.1 Chthoniobacter sp.
CGAGCGCATCAGCGTCCTCCGCCGCCAGCTCGCCGTGCTCCCCGCGCTCGAGGCCACCGAGGTGCTCGTCCACGCGCTCCACGCTACGAAAAACAACGCCGAACTCCTCCTCACCGGCCTCCGCGGTTAAGCCATGCAGCCCCTCATCGACACCCCCGACGCCCTCGCCAGCGTCCTCCCGCTTTTCGCCCCGCACGCGCGCATCCCCATCGACACCGAGGCGGACTCGCTCCACTGCTATTTTGAAAAGCTCTGTCTCATCCAGATCAGCGTCCCCGGCCACGACCTGCTCATCGATCCCCTCGCGGCGATGGATCTCGCGCCGCTCTTCGCCGCGTTCGAGGGCAAGGAACTCATCATCCACGGCGCGGACTACGACCTGCGCCTCCTGCGTCGCGTCGGCTACACGGGGCCGACCTCCGTTTTCGACACCATGATCGCCGCTCGGCTCGCCGGCATCACCCAGTTCAGCCTCGCCGCGCTCATCCTGAAATACTTTGGCGAAACCATCGCCAAAGCCTCGCAGAAAGCCAACTGGGCGCTGCGTCCGCTGCCCCCCCAGATGAGCGACTACGCGGTGAAAGACACCCACTACCTCGCTGAGATCGCCGCGAATCTCGAGGCCGACCTCATCCGCCTCGGGCGCACCGAATGGTTCCGCCAGTCGTGCGAAAAAGCCATCGCCGCCTCCGCCATCACGAAGGAACGCGACCCCGACGAAATCTGGCGCATCACCGGTAGCCACGAACTGCGCGGACGCTCTGGTGCCGTGCTCCGCGCGCTCTGGCACTGGCGCGACCAGGAAGCGCAGGCCGTGGACAAACCCGCCTTTCACATCCTCCACAACGAGCAGCTCCTCCACGCCGCCGCCGACTTCGACGCGGGCAAGGATGTTGGCTTTCACCACCTCCACGGCCCGCGGAAACGCCGCTTCTATGAGGCCGCCGAGCAAGGCCTGGCCTTGCCCGAGAGCGAATGGCCCTTCCGCGAACGCACCCCGCGCCCGCGTCCCACGCCCGACTTCGACCGCAAACTTAAAGACCTCAAAACCCGCCGCGACAAACTCGCCGCCGACCTCCAGCTCGACCCCTCGCTCATCGCACCCAAGACCATTCTGGAAAATCTCGCCGCAAACAACGCCGACATTTTCACGCGCATGATGCCCTGGCAGCGCGAACTGCTCGGTGTCTAAAAAGACGCCGCGCAAGCCGGCGGCTTGCGCTACTGCGGCTTCGCGGGCGTCTTCGCCTGCATCGCGTTGATCTTCTGCTGCTCGCGGCGCTCCTTCAGCTCCTCATCCACCGGCCTGCCGCCCTTCCGCCACGACCCGTCGTTGAGCGACTGCGTGTACGGGCCGGAAGCGCGCGGCGGCGAATACATGCCGCGCCGGGTGGCGTTCTGGTTCGAGCAGGCGGTTGCGAAAAAGGTGAGCGCGAGGAGCGGGAGGAGGTGTTTCACGGCGCGCACGGAAACAGATTCGCCATGGGCTGTCAACGGCCCGCGCGCAGGAAAAATTGCCGTTGCCGAACCGCGCTCGCCGACTACGCTCACCGCCCTTTGTCCATGATCATTGTCACCAAGCCCGACGCCACCGAAGAGCAGCTCCAGCACCTCCTTGATCGCATCAAAGAGTGGGGCCTGCGCGCCGAAGTTTCCCGCGGCGCCCAGCGCGTCGTCGTCGGCGTCATCGGCGCGGAGGACATCATCCGCGAGAAGCCGCTCGCCGCCATCCCCGGCGTCGAGTCCGTCACGCCCGTGCTCAAGCCCTACAAACTCGTCGCCCGCGAATTTCGCGGCCAGACCGGCATCGTCAAAATCGGCGACGTCCCCATCGGCGGAAAAGAAATCGTCATCATGTCCGGCCCCTGCTCCGTCGAGAGCCGCGAGCAGATTGTCAGCATTGGAAAGGACATCGCCAAAGCCGGCGCACGCGTCCTCCGCGGTGGGGCTTTCAAGCCCCGCACCTCGCCTTACAGCTTCCAGGGTCTCGGCATCGATGGCCTGAAACTCCTCGCCGAAGCGCGCGACGAAACCGGCCTCCCCGTCATCACCGAGATCATGGACACGAAGGATCTCGAAGCCGTCGAGAAATACGCCGACTGCCTCCAGATCGGCGCGCGCAACATGATGAACTTCTCCCTCCTGAAAGAAGTCGGGCGCTCGAAACTCCCCGTCATGCTCAAGCGCGGCATGAGCGCCACCATCAAAGACCTGCTCATGTCCGCCGAGTACATCCTCGCCGAGGGCAACTTCAACGTCCTCCTCTGCGAGCGCGGCATCCGCACCTTCGAGACTTACACCCGCAACACGCTCGACCTCAACGCCGTCCCCGTCCTCCAGGCCGAGACCCACCTGCCCATCGTCGTCGATCCCACCCACGGCATCGGCCTGCGCGAGCACGTCGTCAGCATGGCCCTCGCCGCCGTCGCCTGCGGGGCCGACGCCATCATGTGCGAAGTCCACAACAACCCCGAGCTCGCCAAGAGCGACGGCGAGCAGGCCCTCCTCCCGCACGAGTTCGCCGACCTCGTTTCCCGCGTGAAAAAAGTCGCCGAAGCCGTCGGGCGCACCCTTTAGAATCTGCGCGCTGTAGGGGAAGCTGCCAGCTTCCCCTACAGCCGCGCGACTCCGCCGCGCATGGCCCTCATCGGCAAACGCAACTCCCTCCCCATCCTCCGCCAAGCCCCGCCCGGCCTCTATCTCAACGGCGGCACCCACGGCGAAATCCTCCTCCCCGGCCGTTACATCCAGCCCGGCTGGGCAGTCGGCGGAAAGATGGACGTCTTCCTCTATCGCGACTCCGAGGACCGCCTCGTCGCCACCACCGAAACACCGCGCGCCGTCGTCGACGAATTTGCCCATCTCCGCGTCGTCTCACACAAACCAAGCGTCGGCGCGTTCCTCGATTGGGGCTTGGAAAAAGACCTCCTCCTCCCGCTCCGCGAGCACGCCGCCTCGCTGCGGCCCGGCGATTGGGTGCTCGTCCGCGTCGCGCTCGACGAACGCTCCGACCGCATCATCGCCAGCGCGCGCCTCAGCCGCTGGCTCGATCTCACGCCGCCCGCGTACGCCGAAGGCCAGGCCGTGAAACTCATCGTCGAAAGCGAAACCCCGCTCGGCTATCGCGCCATCATCAATCACGCGCACACCGGCCTGCTCTACCGCGCCGAACTTTCCGCCCCGCTCATCATCGGCCAGGCGCTCGACGGCTTCATCCGCACCCTCCGCACCGACGGCAAAATCGACCTCGGCCTCGACCCCGCCGGCCACCGCCGCATCGCCCCGCTCGGCGAGCAAATCATCGCCGCCCTGCGCACCGCCGGCGGCCACCTGCCG
>JANXSB010000320.1 GCA_025352865.1 Chthoniobacter sp.
CGCAGCGTATCGGCGAGCCGCTGGCGCACCTGCACCTGCTCCTCATTGGTGAACATGCCGATGACGCGGTTGATGGACTGCGCGGCGCTGATGGTGTGCAGCGTGGAGAAAACGATGTGCCCGGTCTCGGCGGCGGTGAGCGCGATTTCCATGGTCTCGCGGTCGCGGATTTCGCCGACGAGGATGACCTTTGGTGCCTGCCGCAGCGCGGCGCGCAGGCCGGTGGAGAAGTCGGAGAAGTCCTTGCCCAGCTCCCGCTGGCTGAAGGTGGCCTTGATGTGCGGATGCAGAAATTCGATCGGGTCCTCGAGCGTGACCATGTGGATTTCCGCCTGCTGGTTCAGCTCGTTGAGCATGGCCGCGAGGGTGGTGGTCTTGCCGCTGCCGGTGGCTCCGGTGACGAAAACGATCCCGGTTTTCTCCTTGATGATCTCCTTAAAAATCGGCGGCAGTTTCAAGCTCTCGCACGTCGGGATCTGCGTGCTGAGTTTGCGCATGACGATGGCGTGGTTGCCGTTGTTCTTGAAGATGTTCACGCGAAAGCGCGCGAGGTTCGGCACGGCGTAGCTGGTGTCGCACGAGCCGTTGTTTTTCAAGTCGGCGGCGAGGCGCTCATTGCTGCCCATCATTTTCAGGGCGATGGCCTCGACGTGCGCCGGCTGGAGCGTGGGGTAAAGCCCCTCGATGTCCACGCCGCGCAGTTTTCCATAGACCTCGATCTGCGGCGGACGGCCGACGACGAAGAGCAAATCCGACACTCCCTCGGCGGCGTTGACCATGGTGGTGATGGTGCCGTCGAGCGAAAGATTCTGCGTGGGCGCGGGCGCGCGGGAGACGGTGGCGATATTCGGGCGAACCGCCGGGGCCGCGGGGCGGTGGGTCGTGGGAATGGGTTCGCTATGGAGCATCTCGCGCAGACGAGAGAACATCTAGCGTGCCACGGCGCGCTCGGCGTTTCAGCGCAGCGGATGGCCGGGGAAAAAATGCACCCACACGACGCCGATGATGCGCCAGGCGGTGGCGGAAAAATCCTCCGCGTGACGCAGGAGATGGCCGCCGACGGTGGCGAAGTTCAGCTCGGGTGAGGCGAGGGTGAGGAAGACGGTGAGGAGGAGCAGATTCATCACGTAGATGACCATGAGGGAAAAGAACTGGCCGTGCGCGGTGAGATCGGTCTGGCCTTTCGGGATCATCCAAAAGGTGAAGCTGAGATGAAAGGCCCAGGTCACGCCGAGGAGGAAGAAAAGCCACTGTAAGGGCGTGAGGAAAATGAACGTGGCCGTGACGTGCGCCACATCGGCGAACTGGCTGGCCACGCCGTAGAGGACGATGAGCGCGAGGCTGTAAAGCGGGTAGAAATAGGGCGCGAGGGCGATCCAGAAATTGTGCGTGTCGGTGACGATGTAACCGCCGTCGGAAGACCACATTTTTTTGTCATAGACCCGCCCTCGCCACAGCCACACCCAGATGGCATGCGTGAGCTCGTGCCCGAAGACATAGGCGTGCAGCGGCTGCGGCGCGCCGAGTGTCCAGATGCTCCCGAAAAACCACAGCGTCCACACCGCCGCGCCGACCGCGAAATACCCAAACACATCCGTCTTCCAAAACGCCCCGCCCGCCGTAACCGCCGAAACGGTGTCGAAAAAAGTGGCCGTGAGCACGACCGCCGGCAGCCCGAGGAAAAGCCCGTAGATCGCGCTGAAGGAACTTTTCCGAAAGCCCCGGTGCCACCACCGCCCCAGCCGCGCGGTCGCCGTCTCGCCCGTCGCGCCCGTGGCCGCGCGCAGCTTGGTGCGGGAGGTCTCGGCGGACAGTCGGGGTTTTCGATTCGGGTTCACGCGGCGCGTGTTCCTGGCAGATCGAATGTGCCTTTACGCCCGGCCCATGTAGGCTCCGTTCTCCGTCGAGACCTTGATCTTCTCGCCCTCCTTCACAAAGAGCGGGACATTGATCACCTTTCCCGTCTCCAGCGTCGCCGGCTTCTGCACATTGTTCGCGCTGTCCCCGCGCACGCCCTCCGCCGATTCCGTAACCGTGAGGATGACCGACGACGGCAGCGCAATGCTCGCCGCCTTCCCCTCCACATAGAGCACCTCGCACTTCAGATTCTCCGTCAGGTAATCCTTCGTCTCCCCGATGAACGACGCATCGAACGTGATCGAATCATAGGTCACCGGATCCATGAAATTGTAGCCGCCCTGATCCTTGTAGGAAAACTCCAGCTCCTTTCGCTCCACGTCCACCGTGTCCATCTTATCCGTCGAACCAAAGCGCACGTCCGCGCTTTTCCCCGTGCCGATGTAGCGGATGATCGCCTGCACAAACGCGCGCAGATTCCCCGGCGTGCGGTGCATCACTTCGAGCACGATGGCGGGATTGCCGTTGTAGCGGATGCACATGCCTTTGCGGAGTTCGTTGGCGTTGGCCATAATTGTTTCGGATTTCGGATTTCGAGTTGCGGATTTTCGTGAAAGGGGGGGCGGGACTATTCACAAGCCGCGCCGGGCTGGCAAGCGCCGTGTTTTTTGGAAAATGCGCGCAGCCACCGACCCGCTACCGCCGCCGCCAGCGACCGAGAAAGCCGGCCGCACCCACGAGCAGCAGCCCGAACGCGCCGGGCTCGGGCACGAGCGCGGGCGCGGCGAATTTCTCCGCCTCGCCGATGAACGGCAGCCCGTCGCCGAAGGTGACTACCACGCCGTTCGCGATGGTCAGCGCGGCCAGCGTCTGGCTGGCCTTGATGTTGACGGCGGCGTTCGCATTGAGCGTGGAAGTGCCGGTGCCGAGCGCGCTGTTGAGGTTGGTCACGCCGCCGTTGGCGTTGAGCGTGGCGTAGGTCTGCGGGCCGGTGAGGTTGAGGGTGCCTGCGCCGGCTTTGGTGAGCGTGCCATTGGTGATGGTGATCGGCGCGGCGGCGGTGCCGATGGTCAGCGTGCCGGTGACGGTGAAGGTGCGCGTGGCTCCGCCGAGATCGACCTTCGCGCTGGAGACGGTCGCGTTTTGCCGGACGAGGCTGCTCGTGCCGGTGGCGGTGAGGTTTCCGCCGAGGAGCAGGATGCTGCCGACCGAGGTGGCGGTGAGGCTGCTCGGGCCGGCGTTGAGATTGATGGTGCCGCCGGTCAGCAGCAGCCCGCCCGCGCCGACTTTGAGCTGACTCTCATTGCCCGCGGTGGTGCTGCCGCCATCGAGACTGACAGCGCCGGAGATTTCCACCGAGCCGGCATTGACGACGCCGCCGCGCTGGACGAGCGCCTGGCCGCCGGTGACTTTGAAAAGGTTCGTGACGGTGAAGCCGGTGAGGTTGCGGTTCGAGAGGAAGTTGCCGCTGTTGACGGTGAGGCTGGAGACGGTGTCGATGGGGCCGGGGTTGGGCGTCGGGTTAGCGATGTTCGCGATGTCGCCGAAGGTGCCGCCGTTGATCGTGACCGAGGCGGTGTCGGCGATCTGGTCGCTCGCGACGAGCTGGAAGGTGCCGCCCGTGGAGATGACGAGATCGCCGGCGATGGCGTTGCCGGTGCCGGTTTTGTTCGCGAGGAGCGTGCCGCCGCTGACCGTCGTGGTCCCGGTGTAGGTGTTCACGCTGTTGAAATTGAGCTTGCCTCCGCCGGTCTTGGTGAGGCTCCCGTTGATGATGGAGACTTGCGCGGCGTTGGTGCCCATATCGAGCGTGCCTTCCACATTGAAAGTGCGCGTGCCCGCGCCGAGATCGACGACGGCTTTCGGCCCGACGGTGCCGGGGTTCAGGTGGACGAAAGTGCTCGCGCCGGTCGAGGTCACGTTGCCCGCGAGGGCCACGATGCTGCCGACCGAGCCAGTCGTGAGAGTGCTCGCCGCGAAGTTGAAATTGATCGTGCCGCTGCCGAGTGTCAGCCCGCCCGCGCCGACTTTGAGCTGGCTCTCATTGCCCGCTGTGCCGCTCCCGCCGTCGAGGTTGATCGAACCCCCGTCGATTTCCGCCGAGCCCGCATTGATGACGCCGCCGCGTTGCGCGAGGGCCGAGCCGCTCGTGACTTTGAAAAGGTTCGTCGCCGTGAAGCCGGTCAGGCTCCGGTTGGACAGAAACGTGCCGCCATTGAGGGTGACATTCGCCACGGTGTCGATCGGGCCGGCCGCACTGGGCGCAAGGTTTGTGACATCGCCAAACGTGCCGCCGTTGATCGTCACCGAGGAGGTGTTGGCGATCTGGTCGCTCTGGTCGAGGATGAATGTGCCGCCGCTCGAAATGATCAGGTCGCCGGGAATCGCATTCACGCCCGCGGTTTTTGCCCCCCTCAGCGTCCCCGTGGTCACCGTGGTGGTGCCCGAGTAGGTGTTCGCGCCGGGGCCGCTGAGGATCAGCGTGCCCGTGCCCGTCTTGCTGATGCTGCGCGAGCCGAATTCGCCGATGACGCTGCTGATCGTGAGCGCGTTCGTCCCGGTCGTCGCCGCCACATTGATCTCGCCGCTCGCCCGCAATTGCAGCCCCAGCGGGTGCGGCGTCGCATTCGTGCCGGGGCCGGTGATGGCGTAGGCGAAGTCGCCCACTGTCGAGATGAGCGGCACACCCGCACCGCGCAGTCCATTGAGCGCGAGCACCATGTCCGTCGAGGAGCTGTTATTGGTCAGCGACACCGCTGCGGTGCTGCTGAAAGTGATGTCCTCGATTTCCTGAAGCCCGCCGAGCGTGGAGCCGCGGACATCCACCACGCCCGTCGCGGTGATGACCGCATTGTCGCCCGATCCCGGGATCGCATTGAGGCTCCAGCCTCCCATCGTGGCCCACGCGGGACTCGCGCCGGAGAGCGTATCGGCTGTGCCGTGCGCGACGAAAGGCGTGAGCGCGAGCAACGACGCCACGGTGCGGGAAAGAATGTGCCTGGTGTTCATGGGGGATCTCGGTTGAGGGTTCGTGACAGGAATGGCGCTCGCTACGGCAGCGCGGAATACCTTCGACGAATCACACCGCCCAGCGGATTAGGCAAGCCCAAAACCAAACCCATAGCGGCGCACCGTGCCTCGCTCCTTTACGCCGCTTTCGGCCTAGAACGTCCGCGTCGCCGCGGGTTCGTGGGTCTCGAGCAGCGCGTGCTTGATCGTCTCCATCTTCTGCCGATCGAGCGGGCTCGCCGGATCGTACTCCGTCCCGTGGGCGCGGCGGAAAAGATCGTCGTACTGCACTTCCGTCGGCTCGGGCTTGGTGAAAGGAATGGGCAGGCCGTGCGTCGCCGGGCCGAAGCGGGCCGGGCGGATGAAAGGCGTGGACTCGGGCGGCGGCACGGCCTGCGCCACGGCGGTCTCGCGGACGGGCGCTTTCGGCACTTTGGCGATGCGAGTGACGGCGGGTTCGCCCGCGGGCACGACCGGCGTAGTGTTTTTCGCGATCATGGTCTCCGTCGCCTGCGGTTCGCCGCCGGTGAATTCTTTCTGCTCCACGACCTGCGCATTGCGGCGCAGGTAAAATGCGACCTGCTTGTTCACATCCTCGCCGGGCAGCCAGACAGGTTTGCCGAGGCGGTCATCCATCAGCCACCACGGATTCTTCGGATCGGAGTTGTCCCGGTAGAGCACGGCCGAGTGCGTGCCCACCGCCTCGTCGCGCATCCGGGTCTGATAGCGGTACTGATAGGTCACCACCTTGTGCTCCACCTTTTCCGCCGCCAGCATTTTGTGCAGCTTGCTGGCGTAGGCATCCCCCGGATCGGCCGCGGCCACTTTGTCCGGCTTGGTTTCCGTCACTTTCTGCCAGGTGGTTTTCTGCTTCGAGCCTTCGCAGGCAGCGAGCGTGAGTCCGACGGCGAGAGCGAGGGAGTAGGATTTTTTCATAAGAGACGGGAGGCGGTTTGAGTGAAACTTGCGCGTGCTCTTAGCGTAATTTCAGCGTGCGCTCAACGGAAAATTTGCCAGCGCGCGGATTTTCCGTAGCGGGCATCACAGCAGCCCGAACTGGTTTTTCAAAATCCACGTCTGCGCCTTGACCGCCAGCTCCGCGGTGTTCACCGGCTTCGCCATGAAATCGCTCCCGCCATTCAGACTCCCCTGCGCGCGCTGCTCCACGGCGTTTTCGCCGGTCAGGAAAATGATCGGCGTCTTTTGATAGGCGAGCTGGCCGCGAAGCTGGGCGCAGAGCGCGGGAGCCGTGCTGCCGGCGAGATCGTAGTCGAGCAGCACGAGGTCGAATTTTCGCCCGCTCGCCTCCGCCAGCACCGCGCCGGCATCCGCGCAACTCGTCGTCTGGAGCTGCGCCATTTCGAGCGAAGCCACGAGCATCGCCAGCATTTCTGCGTCGTCATCCACCGCGAGGACGCTGGCCTGCGGCAGGGATTTCGCGCGCTCGACATGGCGCGGCTCCACGAGCCGCCCGAGCAAATCGAGCGCCTGTATGACCGTCCGCGCAGTCGTCGTTTCCATCGCGCCGTCTTGCGCCAGCAGCTCGTGCAGCAGCGCCTCCACGGACGCCGCCACGCGCGCGATCGGATGATCGTCGAGCCCCGCCGTGCAGTCCACGAGCTGCGTCGCCAGCGCCATCAGTTCCGCGCGCGAACCCGTGTCGTCCGGCACGCCGCTCACGCGATCGAGCGCGGCGCGCAGCGGCGTGAGCGTGGCGGCGATCGGCTGGAAAAGCGGCCCGAGCGGGAGCGTCACGCGCTGCGTGGCGTTGGGATCGAGCGCGGTCAAAGCGGACGCCGGATCGCGCGAAGTCATCGCCCCCGGCCTCGGGGCCTGGCGGACGTGCGCGCCGTTCATCGGCGGCACCGGTTTCACGCGCGAACCGCGGAGTTCCTGGAGCTCGCGGGCGAGCCCCACCTTTTCCATCTGCAAATGCTCCAGCGCCCGCCGCGCCGCATCGCATTCGCGGCCGGTGTGCAGCAGTTCCTCGCGCAGATTCGCCAACTCCAGCTTCAGCCCGGCGTTCGTGTGGCGGAGATCATCGCGCTCGCTCGTCACCGCACGCAGCGCATCCTGCGCCGCCGCCGATGGCGTGGAATCCGTGCGGCCCGTGACCAGCCGCGCGCTCGAAAGCATGTCCACCCGCCGCTGCTGCGAGGTGAGCTTGGCCTGCAGCTCGGCGTTTTCCGCGCGGAGAAAAGCCGCGTCCTTTTCGAGCTGCTCCCGCGTCATCAGCGCCTCGGATGCCGACGCCGCCATCGGATCGTAAAAACATTCCACCGTTCCAAACGCAATCTTGCACGCCTGGTGCAGATGGAAATCCGTCACCGGCTCCCCATCGACAAACGTCAGATTCGTCGAGCCCAAATCATGCAGCCGGTAGTGCCCGTCCGTCGCGATCAGCTCCACATGATGCGCCGACACCGCCCGGTCCACGATCTGGATCGTATTGTCCGGCCGCCGTCCGATCGTGACGAGATCGCCGGATAGCTCATGCGTCACTTCCATCTGGTTGGGCAGCTTGATTCGGAGCGTGGGCATTGGGTGAAAAAGGCGGGGCGGTGGAACTGCCGGTGAGATTAGCAAATGCGATGCCGCGCGGCCCGCTACCGCTTGCGCCTCCGTAAGTTCTGCCGCACTGTCCGCGCCTTTCTCATGCTTGATGAAATCCAACGCCGCCGCACCTTCGCCATCATCTCGCACCCGGATGCCGGCAAGACCACGCTGACTGAGAAGCTCCTCCTCTACGGCGGCGCGGTGCAGCTCGCGGGCAGCGTCACTTCGCGAAAAAACGCGCGCCAGGCCACCTCCGACTGGA
>JANXSB010000367.1 GCA_025352865.1 Chthoniobacter sp.
TCCGGGCCCGAGAAAAAAGTGGGCCTGCTCGCCAGCGCCACGAACACCCAGCGCGCGAAATTCAACGGCCTACTGCATGTCAAAAAAGACACCGCCACCGGCGATGTCTGGATCGGCGACGTGCCCATGGTCGATCAGGGCCAGAAAGGCTACTGCGTCGTCGCCAGCACCGAGCGCGTCATGCGCTACTACGGCAGCGCCGTGGATGAAAACGAACTCGCCCAGGTCGCCAACACCTCCTCCGCCGGCGGCACCAGCACCGAGGCCATGCTCGAGGCGCTGAAAAAACTCGGCGCGCGCCTCAAGGTCCGCGTCCGCGATGTCGAGCACGGCGACTCCGTCAAAGACATCCTCAAACTCATCGCCGACTACAACCGCGCGGCCAAGCACGACGGCGTCGCCGAGATTCCCGACCCCGGTCACTCCATCGACATCGGCGAGGTTTACCGCGCCATGAAAGGCGACGTGCTCAAGGAGGTGAAAACGAAAAACAAATCCGCCCTCAGCCGCTTCCAGCGCGAAGTGCAGACCCACATCGACGCCGGCGTCCCGCTGCTTTGGACCGTCATGCTCGGCCTCGCCAAAGAACCCGGCATCCCCCAGCAGACCTTCGGCGGCCACATGCGCCTCATCATCGGCTACAACACCGCCAAAGAGGAAATCCTCTACTCCGATTCCTGGGGCGCGGGCCACGAACTCAAGCGCCTCCCCGCCGCCGACGCCTGGACCATGACCACCGGCGCGATGAGCATCGAGCCGCTGTAGGAGACTGTGAAAGAAGTCGGTTTTCAGCCCGCGTCCCAGCGGGACGCCTGCTCTTCGACGATACCGATGCAAAACACATCCCGGCCAAACTGGAAGGGTGGCTGGTCCAGCTCGGCCGCGGGAACTGCCGCACCTTCACACGAGCTCGCCCTCCTGCGCACCTGCCCACACTCGTTCCCATCTGAGCTTGGGAACGAGTGCAAAACGAGAGATAACATGCGCGATGAACCGCCAATCAAGGCAACATAGCTGCCAACAAAAGAAAACATGAGCGAGACGCTAGCCGAAGTAATGACGAGGGTCACCACGGGATGGGATGGATTGAAACCCGATCTTCTGAACAGCACGAAGACGATTATCAAACGTCCAATATATCTCCGGCGAGAGAACAATCTTTTCGTTGGCTACAAAGTCGCTACTCAAACGCGATTATTGCTGCTGCGCTCCACGAAGAAATATGCAGCGACACTCAAATTTCCAAAGAATCGTGACTGGTTCAAAGCTTCCGCAGAAAAGTATGAAGATGAGAGATCGGATGAACTAAACCTAGTTCTCGAACTGACTGACCCGGATTACCAAGACAATTTTGAGGCATTGGTGGCCTGTGTTGTTAAGGATGTTTTTGCCGTTGTTGAACAGGAGCGGCACTACCTATTCAACAAGGATAAGCATCAAGCCGAGGAGTTCCGTAAGAGTATCAAAAAGTGGTACCAGGAAAATCCAGAGACCGATGAAGCTCTTGGACGGAAGCGACAGCGTGGTTTGCATGCAGAACTTTGATTCTTGCGTGAGTATGTGCTGCCACAACTAGGTCCAGCACCTACTGTTAAATTCTGGGTCGGGCCTCTCGGATACGCTCACGATTTTCAATTTCCAAGTTGTGGAATCGAAGTAAAAGCAATCAGTCCGACTGAAGAGGATCCGGCGATCCAAATTTCGAATCAGAATCAATTAGATTGTATTCGTCGAGGCCGCGACGGGGCTCCGCTTCCGTCTGAATACGAACTAAAGCTTTTCTTGTTTTGTCTATTTCTTTCCGACGTCGAGGGCGATGACATAGTAAATGTTGAATCGGAGAATACGGGCAAAACGAAGGAAGGAACCGAAACGCTGTATGCACTTGTCGAAAGCCTGCGCTCCGCTTTAGCCGAGAATTTCAGCGCTCTTTGGACGAAGCTCACGCGAGCGGGATATAAAAGGAAGTACGAGAGGGAATATATGAAAATTCCCCGGAAGGTAGTTATGGATAGTCGGCCATCCTTTTACGAGGTGGCGGATCGCAGCGATACCGAGCGATTTCCGAGGCTCATTCGACCTGATGCGCTTGGCAAAGGAGGACAATTGCCATCTGCAATTTCCAAGGTCCGATATCACCTGCGGCTCGAAGATATTCGCGGATTCGAGACAGCACCCGATTTCGTCATCGGTCATCTTTCGGTGGCCAAAGAATAGCGCCTTTCCGCGTTTCAACGTCCGAGATCGTGTCTTTCCTAAGCCCGAAACCTTGATTTTGGAAATTGCGCTGTTACGATCCTTCCGGGGCTGTAGCTCAACGGCAGAGAGCGGGCCTTGTTGATCAGATTACGGTCTGATCAACAAGCCCTGAGATGCGGGTTCAATTCCCGTCAACTCCACTACTCTTTGACTGAGAGCGTAGATTTCTATGGAAACCGTACGACGATTTGCGTCGTGACTTTCACGACACTCGCGCTTCGGCGCCGAAAACATCACAACCGGTGGGTTCGCGGCGGCCTTGATCTTGTCGAAGCGCACCTCGTCGCGGAGAAAGTCGAAATACAATCCGCCGCTGCCCTCCGCGCGCGGGACGCGGAACGGCGCGAGGGAGAGCACGCGGTTTTCGTAGTGCAGTGTGGTGCTCGCGCTTTCCGCGGCGACGCCGCGGAAGGTCGCGGGGCCGAGCCGGGCCTCGCCGTGGACGATGAGCGCTTCGGGCGTGGGCGCGGTGCCGTGGGCTTCGAGGGTGAGCTGCGGGGATTGCGGAAACTCGAATTGCGCGAGCGTCTCCGCGACTTTGCCGGTGAACAGCGGGCGCAGGACTTTCGGATTGATGGTGCTGCGCAGCCGCGCGCGGAAATCGCCGGGCAGTTGCTGGGCATCGCCGCTGATCTCGCCAGTGCGCTGGACGATGCACACGTCGCGCAATGTCCAGCGCGCGCCGTCCGAGGAAAAGTCCGCGCTGGCGTTTTCAAAGATCACCGCTTTGCAGGCGAACCGGCCGAGTTCGAGGTGGCCGAGAAATTGCACCGCGGGATTTTCTCCCAAGCTCCATGTGGCGCGCGCGTCGAGCGTGGGCGGGGTGAAGAAGACGGTGTCGTCGGGCGCGGGAAAGGCGTCGAAGGCGCGCAGCAGCGCGGGCGTGTCGAGCGTCGAGTGGACGCGGAGTTGCGCGGTTTTCGCGGCGGGTTCGACGAGGCCGGTGAGGTGCAGTTCGCCGGCGGCGTCGCGGGCAGTCACGTCCTTGAGGTCAATCACGCCGTCGCGCAAATCCGCGGCAACGTAGAGGCTGCCGAGGAGATAGTTTTTGCGCCGGATTTTTTCGCCCCAGAGCGCGAGCGTCGCGGAGACTTTGCCGGGCTGCGCGAGGTCGCCGCTGAAGTTGATGCTCACCAGCGGCGGCTCGTCCTCGAATTTCAGCGCCGCGATTTCCCCCGCGATGCGCTCGATCAGCGCGAGCGGCGGGACGCCCTTGTCGCCGGGCTTCGGGCGGAAGGCCTGCGGGTTGATGAGCCGTCCGGCAGCGTGGACGCGCACGCCGAAAACCTCGGCATCGGCGTGCGCGAGATAGAGCTGCTGCGGCGGGAGAAAGAGGCGCGCATTGAGTTTCGCAATCTCGATCCGCGGCCCGCGCGAACTCGCCGGGTCGAGCCGCAGCGAGAGGCTGGCATCGCGCAGGTCGAGCGCATCGAGGAAGGGCTTGCCGCGCGCGAGGTTCGCGTAGTTCACCTGGAGCACCATCTCGTCGATGAAGGCGACGGTGCGCTTGCGCTCCTTGGTTTCATAGACGCGGACATCCTTCGCCACGAGGCCGCGCAGCGGATCGAGCGTCAGGCGGCGGAGCGAAACCTCGAAGCCGCGCTTGCGAAATTCGTTCGTGACGATGCCGCGCCATTTGCTCGTGAAGCCTTTGTGGTAGGCGTACCAGCCCGCGCCGAGGAGCGTCGCCACGAGCAGCGCGAGGAAGGTGAGGAGCACGCGGCGCATGCGGGAAGTGACAGGCGGCGGGCGGCTCGTGACAAGCCGATTCACGCGGGGCTTGTTGCGGGGCACGCGCGCTGCTTTATTGTGAATCCCGATGATTAAAGCCAATTGTCGGGAACGTTTCACGGCGGCGGATTTCGATTTCGTCGTCCAAACCCTCGCCCGCTCCGAGCGGGATTCAGTGAACCTCGTCGATCTCCTCACCGACGCAGAAGCCCGCGACTCGATCCTCGACAGCCCGCGACTCGTGGAGTCGGTGCTCGCGCAGGACGGCACGCTGCGCATTTCGCCGCAGTTGTACTTTTACGTCTTGATCAGGCATGTCTTGAAATCGACAGGGCTCACCGACCGGCGCGTGAGCGACTACCTTGCTTCGCTGCTCGAAACTTTTTCTCAAACCGCGCGGATGAAATCGCCTGCGGACGGCAATGCCAACCCGGTGCAGTACGTTTCCGACATGCTCATCGCGCTGCGCAACGCTTCGCCCGCGCAGACATTTCTGATCCGCGCGCATGTCGGCAATTACGCGCTCTTCATCACCGGGATTTTCCACGAAACCGTGGAGCGGCGCAGCCAGCGCGGCGCGCCGGATGTGAGCTTTTACGAGGATGTGGGGAGCGCGAATTTCAAAGCGGTCGCCACTCACGCAGTCGCGCGATCGTGCGCGCTCGGCGGCGTTTTTGAAACGCTCGCGGAAGGTTTCCACGAGGCGCGTCTGGCGCTGAACCGGCTGTCGGATTCGCTGCTCCACCTCGATGCGTCGCACGCGCCGGTCATCCCTTTCCTCGCATGAGCGCCACGCTCTTCAGCGACATCCAGCGGCTCTTTGAGCGGACCTATGCGCAGGTCGGGATCAATCTCGAAGACTGCCTCATCGACCGCCAGCGCTGCGGGCAGCTCAGCCGCGCGGCGGGCGCGGCGGCGCGGGAGCTGAGCGAGCTGGCGCGAACTTTTTTGCGGAAGTCGGACGACCGGCTGCACATCGGCATCTACTACTCGCGCTGGCTGATCGAGCAGCTCGAACGGAACGATCCGCGGAAGGGATTGAACGACGCGAACATCCGGTCGCTGATTTCCTTCGTGGAGGAGATCAACCACGCGCTGCATGCGGCGCTGCAGTTTCAGCGTGGCGTGCGCGAGATCGCGAGCGAGGACTACGCGCGCAATCTGGAGCTGCAGGCGCAGGTCGATACCTATCTCGTGCTGCTGCTTTTCGTGGCCTTCTTTCGCAAGACGCAAAAGGTCTCGCGCACCGACCGGCGCTGGCTCCGCTTTCACCTTTTCGCGCGGCAGGACGCGCACGCCTACGCCGATCCGAATCTGCGCGGGCGCTATATGGAAACGACGGAGCTGGCGGCGCGCTACACGCTCTTCCTCGACGCGCTGAACGGGGCGCGGCGCGTGGATGAGATCCGTATTTTCCACGCGCTCGAATATGCGGAGAAAAGGCAGCGCATTCTCGCGCTCATGGATGCGCCGAAAAAGTAGCTTGGACTTCATTGCGGAGCTTGCCGCGCGTCGCGAGTCGGCTAGCGTCGCGCGCATGAAACGTCTCCTCCTCGCTTCCCTCCTCGCCTTCACACTGCCCGCTTTCGCCGCCGATTGGGTGCCGCTTTTCGACGGCAAATCGCTCGACGGCTGGAAGGCCAGCGAGAAGCCCGGCACCTTCGCCGTGGAGAACGGCGAGATCGTCGTCCACGGCAACCGCTCGCATCTTTTCTATGACGGGCCGGTGCAAAAACACGATTTCAAGAACTTCGAGGTCAAGATGGACATCATGGCGAAGCACGGCGCGAATTCGGGGTTCTATTTTCACACCGATTTCCAGCAGGAAGGCTGGCCGGACAAGGGCTTCGAGGTGCAGGTGAACAACACCCACGGCGACGCGAAAAAGGGCGCGGGGCTTTACGACATCAAGGACAACGCCACCGCGCCGGCGAAGGACGACGAGTGGTACAACATGTCGATCCGCGTGGAGGGCAAGCATGTGGTCATCAAGGTCAACGGCGCGGTCATCAC
>JANXSB010000388.1 GCA_025352865.1 Chthoniobacter sp.
CGCAGCGCCAGGCGGAGGAAGAGCGCGCGCTCATCGAGCGCAAGCTGCAGGAGACGCAGAAGCTCGAAAGTCTCGGCGTGCTCGCCGGCGGCATCGCGCACGATTTCAACAACCTCCTGACCGGCGTGCTCGGCAACGCCAGCCTCGCGCGCATCGAGATGCCGCGCGATTCGCCCGCGCAGGAAAGTATCGCGCAGATCGAGGCCGGAGCGCAGCGCGCCGCCGAGCTGTGCAAGCAGATGCTCGCCTATTCGGGCAAGGGCCGCTTCGTCGTCCGCCGGCTCGATCTCAGCGCGGTCGTGCGCGACACGGCGGAGCTCATCCAGCTCTCGCTCGGGAAAAATGCGGTGCTCAAATTTGCGCTCGCGACCGACCTTCCCGCCGTCACCGCCGACGCCACGCAGATCCGGCAGATCGTCATGAATCTGGTCATCAACGCCTCGGATGCGATCGGCGAAAGGAGCGGCGTCATCGCCATCAGCACCGGCGTCCTCCACGCCGACCGCGCCTATCTCACCGAGACGCATCTCTCCCCCGGCATCCCCGAGGGGCGCTACGTTTTTCTCGAAGTCAGCGACAACGGCGCCGGCATGGACGCGGAGACAAAGGCGAAAATCTTCGATCCCTTTTTCACAACAAAATTCACCGGGCGCGGCCTCGGACTCGCCGCCGTGCTCGGCATCGTGCGCGGCCACCGCGGCGCGATGAAGGTCTATTCCGAGCCGGGACGCGGCTCCACTTTCAAACTCCTGCTGCCCTGCGCCGAGGGGCCCGCCGAAGATGCGCCCGCGAGCGTGGAAACCAGCACCGCGTGGCGCGGCAGCGGCCTCGTGCTGGTCATCGACGACGAGGAAATCGTGCGCGCCGTCTCCTCACGGATGCTCAAGATGATCGGCTTCGAGCCGCTCCTCGCGACGAACGGGCGCGAGGGCGCGGACATCTTCGCGAGTCGCGCCGATGAGATTGCCGCCGTGATGCTCGACCTCACCATGCCCGTGCTCGACGGCGCGGCCACGCTCACCGAATTGCGCCGCCTCCGCGCCGATGTGCGCGTGCTGCTCATGAGCGGCTTCACCGAGCACGATGCGCTCGACCGTTTCGCTGGCAAAGGGCTCGCGGGCTTTCTGCAAAAGCCTTTCCGCTCCGACGAACTGCGCACGGCTCTGCGCGCGATGTTGGAGCCGCCGGAAAAGAGCTGAACGCCTAGAGTTTTGGCCAGTCGCTGGGCATCCAGTCGGGCAGGTCGGCGAGGGATTTGCGGGCGGCTTCGCTCGTGGGGACGCCCCACGCCTCAAAAAACGGGCCGAGGTTTTTCCCGCACGCGCGGGAGAAGCGGGTCATCCATTGGTCGCGTTTTTCGTCGTCGGTTTTCGGGTGCTCGGCTTTGGGCAGCTCGCGGTATTGCGCGAAAACTTTTTTGTAAGTCTCCCAGCCGAAGCCGGTGCGGAGTTGGTGATACATCGTCAGCGCGAGGAAGGGGTCGCCTTTCCAGCGAGGAAATTTGTCGGTCATCGCGAGGTAGCCGCGCAGGCGCTTGTCCACGGCTTTGGGCTCCATCGCTTCGTGGCCCTGGCCGGGCGGTTTGCCGCAGAGCGTTTCCATGACGTAGAGCGAGTAGAGATTGCACGTCACCTCGGTCGTGCCGTCGAAGGTCCAGTCGCCCTGCTGGTGGTTGTGGCCGAGCTCGTGAAAGTGGCCCCAACTTCCGCCGGCGAGTTCGGTGGTGGAAAGGGAGTGCTCCACGCTTTTGTCCAGCCAAGTCATGATCGGGTAGCCGCTGTGCATGTAGCCCGCGGAGATTTGCACGTCGGGGACGATGCGCTCGGGGCGCTTGCGCTCGTGCGGGATGGTGGAGAGGTCGGCCTCGGCGTCGAGGATGCGATCCCAGAGCGTCATCAACTCGTCGGGGTTTTCGAGCGCGCGGATTTTTTCCGACGGAACGCTGAGGATGATTTTCTTCGTCTCGAGTTCGGCCCACGGCGCGGGAAAATTGCGGATCTTCGCTTTCCAATCCGCAACGCTCGTCTGGCCGAGGATGAAGCGCGGAGCCTCAACCGCACCGGAGATAGTGACCTGGATAACGCCGGGTGTGATCTTGTCCGGCACGTCGATGTAGATGAGCCCGCCGAAAGGATTCGCCGCCGTGGTCTGCGCGGTCTTGATCGCTTCGCGACGCGAGGTTTCCGGGACGCGCTGCCACTTTTCCAAATGCCAGATGCTGTCCGTGTGGCAGCCGATGCGGATGCCGAATCCTTTGTCCACGGCCTCCGGCGGGACGGTGACGCGGATGAGTTCGCCGGGCGCGGCGTAGAGGCCGGTGCTGTGCCACTGCGGGACGGCGGTGTCGATGACGACGGTGCGGCTGGCGATGCGCGGCGCGGTTTTCGGCACGGCTCCGGGAAAAAAATCGGCGGCGGGATGGGCGCGGAGTTGCTCGGGCTTGGCGGTGCGGAGGAGTTCGAGATTGCGCGTGAGCATGAGGCGCGCGAGGGCGTTGTCGGCGCGGAGCGGTTTGTCGGGCGTGGGGAAATCGGACGCGCCGGGGAGTGCGGCGAGGGCGTTGATTTTCGGGAGCAGGAGCGTGTCGTCGGGCGGTAGCGCGCGCATGGCGTCGGCGAGCGTGGAGCCGCATTGCGTGAGCTGGTCGGGTGTGAGTTTGGCTTTGCCCGCGGTGTGGTCGGTCATGGCCTGCAAAGCCGCGCCGGCATTGAGCAGCGCGAGGTCGCCGTCGGCCGCGAATCCTTTGCCCGCGGACTTCTCCGGCGTGCCGGCGGTGAAGATAAGCCCGGCGTGCCTGATGAGCAGGCTGCCGGGAAACTCGGTCGCGAGCAGCGTCTTTTCCTTGCCGCCGTAGAGCCAGCCCCAGCCCGTCGCCGCGGTGACGAGGCCGCCGCCGGCGCGGACGAATTTTTCCAGCGGCGCGACATCCTCAGCGGTGAGCCGGTGCGCGTTCACGCACACCGCGTTGAGGCCCGCGAGTTTCGTCGTCCAGTCCTTGCCGTCGAGCGCCACGGGATCGAGCCCCGCCGTTTTCAAATGGCCGAACAGCGCGGAGTTGTTGAAGACGCCGACCTTTGGCTTCGGCGCGTCGCCGCACACCCAGCGCGCGGCATTCGCGAGCAGCGTGCCGGTGTTGCTTTCATTCACCGACGCGAGAAAGCCGTCGTGCCCGAACGCGACGACGCGCCCTTTCTCCCATCGCGCCGCGGCGACGACGGGCAGCAGCGCTTTTTTCCCGTCCTTCCCCGCGACCACCGCGAACGCCGCCGGGCCAAACGCGCACACACCGCCCGGCACACCGCCGGTGCTGATCTCGCTCACGTCTTTGAGCAGCGCGGCGCGGTCCGCGTCGTCGGTCGCGGCGGCGAAAATACGGACGGCAAACATCGCGAAAGCGAGCAGCGGAGCGGAGGGGAGCTTCATTTTGAGGAAAGGTGAAACGGGTAACAATGCGTCGCGAATTGCGCAAAGCGACGGGCGGGAAAAGAGCGCATCCGTGCGGCGCACGCAACGCAACATACGCTCGACTCGCGCACCTCGCCGCTTACGCTCACGCCACTTTCCATATGAAAAAACTCCCCGTCCTCTCCACCCTCCTCGCCGCGAGCCTCGCGCTCGTTTCACCCGCCGCCCGCGCCGCCGACGCGCCGAAGCCGCTCAAAGTCCTGCTCCTCACCGGCGGCTGCTGCCATGACTACGCGAAGCAAAAGGACATTTTGAAAAATGGCATTGAAGCCCGCGCCAACGTCATCATCGAAATCATCTGGGCCAGCAAAGCGGAAAACCATCCGGACGGCACCCTCCGGCTCGTCAACGACGGCAGCACCAAGCCCGCACTCTCCATCTACGGCAATCCCGATTACGCGAAGGGCTACGACCTCGTCATCCACGACGAATGCGCGGCGGACATCAGCGACCCGGCGGTCATCGCCGGCGTGCTCAAGCCACATCAGGACGGCATCCCCGGCGTGAACCTGCACTGCGCCATGCATTGCTACCGCTTCGGCGATTTCGGCAAGCCCGTCGCCGCCGGCGCGGACAACGCGAAGTGGTACGAATACCTCGGCATGCAATCCACCGGGCACGGCCCGCAGGAGCCGATCGCCATCGCTTTCACGGATAAAGCGAACCCGATCACTAAGGGGCTCGATGATTGGACGACAATCGGGGAGGAACTCTACAACAACGTGCAGGTCATGCCCGGCAACCAGGCTCTCGCCAAAGGCAAGCAGATCACTCACAGCAAGAAAAAGCAGGCCGACGGCACCGAAACCGTGGAGGACAAAACGACCGAAACCATCGTCGTCTGGACGAATATGTATAACAACAAGACGCGCGTCTTCAGCACCACCATCGGACACAAAAACGAGACCGTGGAAGATGCGAAGTATCTCGATCTCGTCACGCGCGGCGTGCTCTGGGCGACGAACCATTTGAACCCCGACGGCACGGCGGCGAAGGGCTACGGGCCGGGCGGGAAGTAATCGCCAGCCTCGTTCGCTCGACTCAATTCAAAGGCCGGCGTGCTCCCATCAGCGCGCCGGCCTTTTTCTTTCCCCCAATTTTTCCCCATCTCCCATGAAAACGCTCCTCACACTCCTGCTCACCCTTTTCATCGTCCCCGCTTTCGCCGCGGATGCGCCCAAGCCGCTCCGCGCGCTGCTCGTCTGCGGCGGGTGCTGCCACGATTACGCGGGGCAGAAAAAAGTGCTGTGCGAGGGCATCACCGCGCGGGCCAATGTGGAGTGGACGATCGTGCAGGAGGACGCGCCGACGGGTGGCGACGCGCGCGACCACCGCATCTCGATCTACGAAAAGCCCGACTGGTGGAAAGGCTACGACATCGTGCTGCACAACGAGTGCTTCGGCGCGATTGCGGACAATGCCTTCATCGAGGGTATCACCGCCGCGCACAAGGCCGGCGTGCCCGCCGTGATGCTGCACTGCTCCTCGCACAGCTACCGCACCGGCACGACCGACGAGTGGCGCATGTGCGTGGGCATCACCTCGCGCAGCCACGAAAAAAACCGCGACCTGCTCGTGAAGACCGTCAACGCCGAGCATCCCGTGATGAAAGGCTTTCCCGCCGAGTGGAACGACCCCGCGGACGAGCTCTACAAAAACGAAAAAGTCTGGCCCACCGCCACCCCGCTCGCCAAAGCCTACGGCGAAGACACGAAGCAGGATCACGTCTGCATCTGGGTCAATACCTACGGCAAAGCGCGTGTCTTCACGACCACGCTCGGCCACAGCACCGCCACGATGAGCACGCCCGAATACCTCGGCCTCGTCACCCGCGGCCTGCTCTGGGCCTGCGACAAGCTCAACGACGACGGCACGCCGAAGGCTGGCTACGGGTTGGGCGGAAAGTAGCGAGCCCGCGCTCGCACTCGCGCCTGTAGGGGAAGCTGTCAGCTTCCCCTACAGGCGCGGCAGATGAAAACTTCACTCCCCGCGCAGATGCCGCAGGGTTTCGCGGATGGCGGGGAGGAGGAGCGGCAGGCACTCGCCAATGGCGCGGGGATTGCCGGGGAGATTGATGAGGAGCGTCCGCCCGCGCGTGCCCGCCGTGGCGCGCGAAAGGATCGCGGTCGGCACTTTGGCAAAGGACTTCACACGCATGATCTCGCCGAAGCCGGGCATCTCGCGATCCAGCACGGCGCGCGTGGCCTCGGGCGTGACATCGCGCGGCGCGGGGCCGGTGCCGCCGGTGGTCAGCACGAGGTCGCAGCGTTCGTCGTCGCACAATTTCCGTAGCGTGGACTCGATCTCCGCGCACTCGTCGGCGATGAGCACGCGCACCCATTCCGCCGCTTCGCCGCCGTGCTCCGCCCACACGCGCTCGATCTCCGGGCCGCTGCGATCTTCGTAGATCCCCGCGCTCGCCCGGTCGCTCAAAGTCACGCGCGCGATCTTCATTCCTTGCGCTTTTCGGTCACGCGGATTTCGCCGATGACCATCTGCTTATCTACCGCTTTGCACATGTCGTAGATCGTCAGCGCGGCGACGCTGACGGCGGTGAGCGCCTCCATTTCCACGCCGGTTTTCGCCGTGGTGCGGACGGTCGTGCGGATGCGCACGGCGTCGTCTTCGAGCGAAAACTCCACGTCCACGGAATCGAGCGGCAGCGAGTGGCAGAGCGGGATCATCTCGTCGGTTCGCTTGGCTGCTTGAATGGCGGCGATCTTCGCGACGGTGAGCACGTCGCCTTTCGGCAGCGCGCGGTCGCGCAGCGCGGTGAGCGTGGCGGGCTGGCAGCGCACTACGCCCTCGGCGCTGGCGGTGCGGCGCTGCTCGGGCTTGTGGCCGACATCGACCATGCGCGCGCGGCCGGATTCATCGAGGTGGGAAAAGCGGGCGTCGGACATGGGGGGATTTAGAATGAGCGAATGACGGATGACGAATTCCGAATGACGGAAAAATCGCACGCTCGTCATTCGCCATTCGTCATTGCGGAAAGGAGCAGCACGTCCACGCACGCGCCCACTTTCGCCGCTCCCATTCCGGGCGCGATGGGGAGCAGCGCATTCGCGCCGACGAGGCCGCGCAGGTCGCCAGAGCTTTGCCATGCGAGCGGATGCACTCGCAGCGCGCCGTCGCGGAGTGCGACGTGCGCTGGCCAGAAAGTCTCCCGCGCATCGGGCTTTGCAGGCAAAGCCGCGACGAGCGCGAGATGCGCAAGCGGCCACGACGGTGGCGCGTTTTCCAAACACTCCAGCGCGTGCCGGACGGCGGTGTGAAAGGTGACGAAATGCGACACCGGATTGCCGGGGATGACGAACGCGCATTGCCGCCCGCGCGTGGCGAAAATGAGCGGCTTGCCGGGGCGGAGATTGATTTGGCGGAAGTGGATGGCGAAGCCGAGCGCCTCCAGCGCGCGCGCGCCGAAGTCGTAGTCGCCCACACTCGCGCCGCCGGAAATGAGCAGCGCATCCCACGCGTCGCCCGCGGCGGCGACGGCGGCGGTGAGCGTGTGGAGCGCGTCGCCGCATCGCCGCTGGTGCGTGAGCCGCGCGCCGTACTCCGCGAGCAGCGCGGCGATGAGCGTGGAATTGGAATCGCGAATCTGTCCAGCGCCCGGAGCCACCGCGGGATCGGTGAGTTCATTGCCCGTGGCGAAGTGGATCACGCGCGGGGCGGGCGAGACGTGCGGCTGCGTGACGCCGAGCTGCGCGAGCAACGCCAGCTCGCCCGCGCGCAAACGAACGCCAGCGCGCAGCAGCACATCGTCGCGCCTCGCGTCCTCGCCGCGATGGCGAATCCACGTTTTCGCGTCCCGCTGCGAGGGCGTCATCCACTCGCCGTCGCGCGCCGCATTTTCCTGCATAATGACCTGTGATGCTCCCGCCGGAATCTGCGCGCCGGTGAAAATCCGCGCGCATTCGCCGGTGTGAATCTCCATCGCTGGCGCAGCGCCCGGCTGGATTTCACCCACGACGCGGAACCGCTCCGAGCGATCCTCCGCACGCACCGCGTAGCCATCCATCGCCGAGCGGTCGAAGGCCGGCATGTCCTCCTCCGCGGCCACATCCTCGCGCAGCACGCGTCCGCGCACTTCGGACAGCGGCGTGGGCGCGGCATCGAGCGGGCTGACCGTTTGCGCGATGATCGCGCGCGCCTCGGCGAGCGAAATCATTTCACCCCGGATCCCGCCTTCAGCGCGGCCACGAATTCCTTCAGCGCGGGCGGGCGGGCACGGTTGCGTTTGGTGACGACGCCGAGCGGGCGCGACATTTCCGGGCCTTCGATTTTCACCGCGCAGAGCACGCCGCTTTCGACCTCCTGCCGCACGGTATTCGCCGGCACGATAGAGACGCCGCCCTCGATCTCGACGGCGCGTTTCACCGTCTCGATGTTGTCGAACTCCATGGCGTGCTCGATCTCGACGGAATGCTCGCGCAGGTAGCGGTCGATGACTTTGCGCGTCGGCTGGTCGGGCTCGAAGGTGATGAATTTTTCGCCGTTCAACTCCCCGACACGCATCCGCTGGCGGCGCGCGAGCGCGTGGTTCGGGTGGCAGATGAGCACCATGCGGTCCTCGCTGAAAATCTCCGACTGGAGCCCGATGCGCTTTACCGGATAGGCGACGAGCCCGAGGTCCGCGTCGCCGTCCGCGACCTGCGCATAGACCTGCTGCGAGCGGCGGTATTCGACGTGCAGTTCCACGTCGGGGAATTTTTCGCGGAACGCTTTCAAACACGGCGGCAGCTCGTGCAGCCCGATGCTGTAGATGGAGGCGATGCGCAGCTCGCCGGCGACGACATCGCGCAGCTCGTGCAGGCGGTGGCCGAGGTTGTTATAGACATCGAGGATTTCGCGGCTCGCGGAGAGAAAGGCGCTGCCCTCGGCGGTGAGCGCGAAATTGCGCTGGCCGCGCTCGACGAGGCGCACTTGGAACTTGTCTTCGATCGCGCGAATCTGCTGGCTGACCGCGCTCTGCGTGATTTCGTTCAGCGCCCCAGCCTTGGAAAAGCTGCCGGTTTCGACGAGATCGCAGAAGACTTTGAATGAATCGATATACATCGGAAACGGAGACGACGTAAGGTGGGCTTATGCCTGTGTCAACTGACATTACTTCCGCTACATGAACGAAATCGCTGAAAACCTCGCCGCCGTCCGCGCGGAGATCGCCGATGCCGCCACGCGCGCGGGCCGGCGCGCGGAGGACATCGAGCTGGTCGCGGTGTCGAAGACGCATCCGCCCGAGACGCTGCACGAGGCGCTGGACGCGGGGCAGACGCTCTTTGGCGAAAACCGCGTGCAGGAGGCGCGGGCGAAAATCCCGCTGCTGCCGGGCCGCGCGCGCTGGCACCTGATCGGGCATTTGCAGAAAAACAAAATCCGTCACGCGCTCGCTGCGGGCTTCGAGCTTTTCCACGGCATCGACTCGCTGGAACTGGCGCGCGAGTGCGACCGGATCGCGAATGAAGCGGGTGTGTTTCCGCGCGTGCTGATCGAGGTGAATGTCGCGGGCGAGGCGAGCAAGTTTGGCTTTTCTCCGGAGAAACTGCGCGCCGAAATGGAAGAGCTGCTCGGGCTCGGGCGGCTGCAAATCGAAGGGCTGATGACGATCCCGCCCTTTGCGCCGGAGGCGGAAAGCTCGCGCCCGTACTTCGTGGCGCTGCGGGAATTGCGCGAGCAGTTGCAAACGGAATTCCGCGTCCCGCTGCCGTCGCTTTCGATGGGCATGAGTGGCGATTTCACCGTCGCCTTGGAGGAAGGTGCCACGCTCGTCCGCGTGGGCACGGCGATTTTCGGGACGCGCAGCGGGAAGGCTTGGAAACCGGCGGCGGACAGCGCATCGTTCGACGACTGACGCATGCCCGCCCGGCTCACTCCCACCTCCATCCAGCCCATCGGCACCGAACTCGCCATCGCGTGGAGCGATGGCGCGGAATCGTATATCCCGCTCGATTTGCTCCGCCGCGCCTGCCCGTGCGCCGCGTGCGGCGGCGAGCCGGATGTGCTCGGCCACGTCGTCCGCCCGCAGGTGGCATACACCCCGCAGAGCTTCATTCTACAAGGCGTCCAGGTCGTCGGCGGCTATGCACTCCAGCCCGCGTGGGCCGACGGCCACGGCACCGGGCTCTACACTTTCCCCTACCTCCGCCGCCTCGCCGCCGAGGCTGCGACGGGCCAGCCCTCATGAACCGCACCGCCAAATATCTCCTCCTCGCTGGACTCCTCACCGTCTGCGGTGCGGGCGCGCTTTTGCAAAACCAGGTCGAGCACCGCCGCCAGACCGTGCCGCCCGCTGCGCTCTACGCCATCGTCTGGAAACAGATCGCCGCCTTTCGCGAGGACGACTACGCCAGCGCCTACCGGCAGGTCTCCACGAACTTCCAGGAGAAATTCAACATCGAGGCCTTCTCCGACCTCGCCCGCACCGAGTATCCGAGCGTGCGCCGCGCGCAGCGGGTGGAATTCGGCGCGGTGCATTTCGAGGGCCGCCACGCCATCATCCCCGCGTATCTTTTCCTCCCCGACGGCGACGTGATCCCCTGCATCTACAGCCTCGTGAACGAGGACGACACCTGGAAGATCGACGGCGCCCGCATCCTCCGCCGCTGGCCCGCCGGACGGCGGCTGGGCGGGATGCGGTCGTAAATTCCTCCTCCCACCGCGCGAGTTTCTGCGCATCTTGTCCGCACAGCCATGACGACGCTCCGAGCCGCAATCCCCAACGACCTGCACGAAGCCGTGCTCGCTCAAGCCGAGCGTGAGCACATCAGCGTGGGCGCGCTCGTTTCTCGCACCCTGCGCGCCGCCGTTGCGCTCCCATTGCTTGGCCTGAGCGTGCAAGAGCGCGCAGCACGCGGGAACTGGGAAGATTTCGACCGCATCATGGCCCGCGTCCCGGACGCGCCGCCCGTGCCCAGAGACGAGCGGTAAAACACGCTTGGCTGATTGCGGGCTCTGTTTCGCGGGGATGGAGTGTCTGCGGGCGTGCGCTTCTCCCGCTCTTCCCCGCAGACACCCCCGCCGTGGGAAATGCAATTTTCCTCCTCGTTGCATTACCAAACGGAGTTTGGCAACGAGGGGAAAAGACGAAGGATCAGCCGCCGCCCAACGATGATCCTTTTCCCCGCCGAATCCCGCATGGCCGGTGCGGCTTACCGCGTGGCCTGCCTAGACATTGGCGCAAGTCCGCTGTAAACCGCTCCGCCCGATGCCCCGATTTGCTTCGCTTCTGCTCGCTCTGCTGGCGGGCTTCATCGCCGCGCCGCGTGCGGCGGAATGCGTGGGCGAGGCGGAAGGCGAGGCCGTGGAGGCGGGCACGAATCTGCCCGTGGTGCTCATCGACGCGAAGGAGCCAATCGTGTCCGAGCGCAAGGTGCCGTGTCTCGCGCAGATCGTCCTGCCGCCCGGCGCGGCGGAGCAGCCGGAGGCGCTGACGGGCGTGGTGCGCATCCGCGGCGCGACGTCGCAGCGCTACGACGCCACCTTTGGCCGCAACTGGGATGCCTCCCGCCTGGGCGTGGATATGTGGCTCTCGAATTTCCTGTTCGAGCGGCTGCACGGCGACGCGGCTTTCCGCAAGCGCTTCGCCGCGCGCTGGAGGCAGCTCCGTGAAAAGGAGTTCTCCCTCGACACCCTCCACCGCTCGATGGACGACAACGCGCAGACGCTCGGCGATGCCGCGCGGCGGAACGCCGCCCGCTGGCGCACGCTCAGCGGCCCGTATCCCGACCGGCTCACCTTCGAGCAAGACCTCGCGCAGATGAAGGAGTGGGTCGCCGCCCGCGTGAAGTGGCTCGACGCGGAGATCGCGCGCCGCGCCGACTAAAGGGATCGCCTCGACCGGAGCCTCCGGCTGCACTGCCGCGTGGCGGACATCACGCTCCCCCTCGCGCGACTGGACTTACGCCCGCGCGTGGCTCTTCCGCGAAATCAAATCGGGCGGCTGCAGACTACTTCGCGAGCTTCTTCAGCGCCGCGGCCTTGTCCGTGGTTTCCCACGTCAGGTCTTTGTCGTCCTTACCGAAGTGGCCGTAGTTCGTCGTCTTCGAGTAGATCGGGCGTAAAAGATTGAGCTGCGAGACGATGTCGGCGGGCTTGAAGCTGAAGGTCTTCAGCACGGCGGCGAGGATGGAGTCATCGCCGACGGTGCCGGTGCCGAAGGTGTCGATGTGGACGCTGACCGGCTGTGGGTGGCCGATGGCGTAGGCAAACTGGATTTCACAGCGCGCGGCGAGGCCGGCGGCCACGACGTTCTTCGCGATCCAGCGACCCATGTAGGCGGCGCTGCGATCGACCTTCGACGGATCCTTCCCGCTGAAAGCGCCGCCGCCATGACGACCCATGCCACCATAAGTATCGACGATGATTTTCCGGCCAGTAAGTCCCGTATCACCCTGCGGTCCACCGACGACGAACTTGCCCGTCGGGTTGATAAGATACTCGGTGTCCTTGGTCAGCATGCCTTTCGGGAGCACGGCCTTGATGACTTTCTCGATGCAAAACTTCTCGATCTCCGCGTGCTCGGCGTCCGCCGCGTGCTGCGTGGAAATGACGACGTTGGTGATGCGCGTGGGTTTGCCGTCGATGTATTCGACCGAGACCTGCGACTTCGCATCGGGCCGCAGCCACTTCGCCGCTTTGCCCGCCTTGCGAATCTCCGTCAGCTTCCGTCCGAGGCGATGCGCAAACATGATCGGCGCAGGCATCAGCTCCGGCGTCTCATTGCTCGCGTAGCCAAACATGATGCCCTGGTCGCCCGCGCCCTGCTCGCCGGTCTTCTTACCCTTGGCCTTCTTCGCATCCACGCCCTGCGCGATGTCGGGTGACTGCGCGGTGAGGATGTTCTGCACGAAAATTTTGTCCGCGTGGAAAACGTCGTCGTCATTCACGTAACCGATCTCGCGCACCGCATCGCGGGTGATCTGCACGTAATCGAGTTTTGCCTTCGTGGTGATCTCGCCGCCGACGATCGCGATGTTGCTTTTCACATACGTCTCGCAAGCCACGCGGCTCGACTTGTCCTGCGCGAGGCAGGCATCGAGGACGGCATCGGAGATGGTGTCGGCGACCTTGTCGGGATGGCCTTCACCGACGGATTCGGACGAGAAAATAAAGCGACGTGACATGCGGGAGTGAGTTGGTTTGCTGCGGAGGTTGGTGGTGAAAGACTGGTCAAACAACGTATTGACCAATCATGATGCGGTGATACGTCTAACGCACTTCCCGATGGCGTCAATCGTAAAATCCCTGCGCCTGCTCGCCGATGAAACACGGCTCCGGCTGCTGCTCCTTTTGCAGCGCGAGGAGCTTTCCGTGGTCGAGCTTCAGCAGATTCTCGGGCTCGGGCAATCCCGCATTTCCATGCACCTCGGCCAGCTCCGCGAGGCCGGGCTGGTGCGGGATCGCCGGGCGGGGAAAAACATCTACTACGCGCTGACCGACGACCCCGCGCACCGGCAGCTCGCGCCGCTCATCGCCGCCGCCGCGGAGGAGCTGCCCGAGGCGGCGCACGACCTCACGGCGCTGCGGCTCGCGTTGAAAAAGCGGCAGGACAAGGCGCGCGAATACTTCAATCAGCTCGCGGGAAAATTTGGCCGCGCGTACTGTCCGGGGCGGACTTGGGAGGGCGTGGCGCATCTGCTTTTCGCGCTCGTGCCGCCGCTCGTGGTGGCCGATCTCGGCGCGGGAGAGGGGACGATTTCGCAACTGCTGGCGAAGCGCGCGAAGAAGGTCATCGCCATCGACAACTCGGAGAAGATGGTCGAGTTCGGCGCGGCGCTGGCGAAGAAGCACGGGTTCAAGAATCTCGAGTTCCGCCGCGGCGATCTGGAGGCTCCGCCGATCCCTGCTGGCACCGTCGATCTCGCGCTGCTCAGCCAGGCGCTGCACCACGCGGGCAGCCCGGCGCGGGCGGTGGCGGCGGCGCATCGCATTTTGAAAAAGGGTGGGCGCATCGCGATTCTTGATCTGCTCGCGCATCAGTTTGAAAAGGCGCGCGAGCTTTATGCCGACACCTGGCTCGGCTTCACCGAGGCGCAGCTCCACTCGTTTCTCACCGACGCTGGATTCACCGGCATCGAGATTACCATTGTCGCCCGCGACGAGCAGAACCCGCAGTTTCAAACCGTGCTGGCGACCGCGGTGAAATAGCCGCTGCGGAGTGTCCCCAGCCGCGCGCTCCATGGCTTCATTTTATTTCGGCAAGAGCGGCCATTGACGCGAACCGCCGCACGGCCTACACCCACCGCCATGCGTCCCACCGTTCTCCGCCTCGGCCCCGTGCTGATGCTCGTGGCACTGCTGCAAATCTGCGGCGGGCATTGGCTGGCGCTGCAATCGCTGGCGTGGACGGAAATGCTCGTGGCGTATTCGCACGATGCCCAGCTTGCGGAAGCGGTCGCGAAGACCTTTGACGGACAGCATCCGTGCGCTCTCTGCCAGACGATCGAGCAGGGGAAAAAGAGCGAGCGGCATGCACCGGCCGAGGTGGCGAAAGTGAAGCCGGTTTTTGTTTTGCCGGTCAGCAGCACGCTGGTGCGCGACGCGGAAATCCCGTGGGAGCAGGCGCTCCCGCAGCCGGACGGCGAGCTGCTTTTCGAGCAGCCCGCAGTGCCGCCGCCCCGGCGCGCGACGGTTTAGTTTGCCCCTGTCTCCTCGCGCCGTGCCTGTCGCACGGACGCGGCTTTTCCACCCGCGGAGAGCGTGCGCCACATGATCGCGCCACGCGCCGCACCTCCACAAAACCCAAATGAAACCTCTCAAACTCATCCTTCTTTCCATCGCCTCCATTTCCGCCGCTGCGCCCGCTTTTGCTTGCGATCTTTGCGGCTGCTACACGCCTCGTCTCGAGGTCGTCAGCGAAAAATCCTACGCCTTCTTTGCCGGGGCGGGGGAGCAGTTCACGCACTTCGGCACCGTCCGCGTGGACGGTAGCAAAGTCGGCAACCCGACCGGCCAGTAACTCGATAGCTCGAACACGCAACTCGTCGTGGGCGCGACGTTTTTTGAAAACCGTTTCGGCGTGCAGCTCAATGTCCCGCTCCTCTACCGCAGCTACCAACGGCCCGAGGGCTTCGACATCGAGCGCGGCCATGTGTCCGGGCTCGGCGACGTGGCGCTGCTCGCGAATTGGGTGGTTTTCAAAAAGGAAGACTATTGGCCGGGATGTGCGCTTGCCAGCGACGGCAAGACCATCAAGCTCGCGCCGCGCATGGTGCCGGAGTTCAGCGCGTCGGTGAATCTGCTCGCGGGGATCAAGTTTCCGACGGGCGATGCGAGCCGGCTCGCCGAGGAGTTCAGCGAAAACGAAACCGAGGGCGCGCCGCCGAGCGGCATCCACGGACACGATCTCGCGCTCGGCACGGGTTCGTACGATGGCATTTTCGGCGTGCAGATTTTCCTGCGCCGCCGCGCCGTCTTCTTCCAGGCCGATGCGCAGTTCACGCTGCGCGGCGACGGGCGCTACTCGTACCACTTTGCCAATGACCTCTCGTGGAGCGGCGGCCCCGGCATCGACATCCTCCGCCGCGGCGCGGATTCACTCGCGCTGCAATGCGTCCTCTCCGGCGAGTCCAAAGACACCGACCGTTTCCAGGGCCGCGTGGCCGAGGACACGGGCGTGACCTCGCTCTACATCGGCCCGCGCGTGCTCGCCACCTGGGGCCGCATGAACGCCGAGGTGGCCGTCGATCTCCCCGTGATGATGCACACCACCGCGCTGCAAACCACCGCCGACTACCGCATCCGCGCCGGGTTCACGGTGCATTTTTAGAAACCCGCCGGACGCTCCCGCCAGCACGCCGCCGATGCTGCGCTCGCCATGATCCGCATGGGGAGCGGGGTTACTTCGTCCTTCGCCGTCTGATGATCTCGGCGACGCCGAGAACGAGGGCGCTGAGGAGAGCACCAGCGAGCGCGTCGCTGGCGTGGATGTGCGGGCCGTTTCCGAGATGGGCGAGGATGGGTGAAATCATCCCGCAATCGTCGATAGCCTGTGCTCGAAAGCAAGGGTGGAACGAGGCTCAGCGAGTTCGGCTTTTCCTCAGCGCGCATCCGCCGGGACTGAGCCGAGCCGCTGCCGGCACCATGCGCCGAGCACGAGGCCGAAGACGAGATGCGCGGAGACGGTGAGGAAGATGAAACGCGCGTTCAATTGGAGGCCGAAAAAATTCGTGTAGGGCGTGAGCAGGAGCATCGCCTCGATGAACAGCGCCCACGCCACTGCGCCCCAAAACAGCACGCGCCCGTCCGCCGTGGAGGTGAGCGCGAGGAACATGATGCCGAGGGCCGCGCCGTTGGAAAAATGATAGCTCCAGCCGAGCGTGTGGACGAGCCATGCGGGCTCGCCGCCGCCGAGGAGCAGGCGGCCAAATTGCGGGAAGACTTTGAAAAGCGGCGTGCCATTCAGCACGAAAGGTAGCCGGTACAAATCGTAGGCGACCGCGGCCAGCACACCGCCGAGCGCGCCCTGCACGATCCAAGTGTGCGCGCTGCCGACGCCCGCCTTTTCGCCGCGCGCGCGCCACGCGATGAGGGCGAGCAGCGCCGTGGCTGGCGGCAGCACCCAGCAGCCAAAGACGTGCATGGACCAAAGGCCGAAGAACTGCCCGAGCAGGCAGGCGAAGGACAGGAATGCGAGCGTGAAGACGATGGCGCGGAGCGGAAGGCGGAGGGGCATGCGCGTGCAGGAGAGCATGTTCCGCCGCCGCTTGTCACGGCGAGCCATGCACCTGCATGAGCCCGTGCCAGCCCTGCCACGCCATATAGCTCGCGAGCGTGAGCAGCAGCGCGCAGGAGAAGTACGGTGCCTTGCGCATCGCGCTGCCAAAGCCGGTGAACTTTTTCTCCGCGTGCTGCACGCTCCACGCCGCCGCCGCGCCGACCGTGACCATGGTGAGCGCGAGCCCGAAGCTGAACGCGGCGACGAGCGCAAAGCCGAGCGTGAACTGCTTCACCTGCATGCAGACAATCAGCACGGAGAACGCCGCCGGACACGGCAGCAGCCCGCCGGTGAGGCCGAAGAGGACGATCTGCGGCGTCGTGACGGTGCGATTCAGGAAACGCTTTTGAATGTCGAGCGCATGCGCCGCTTCGTGCGCGTCTTGAAACTCCGCACCGGCGGGCAGGTCGCCGTGATCGTGATCGTGCGTGTGGCCGTGATCGTGCTCGCGAAATTGCGCGGGGTAGGTGTGCGCGTGGCCGTCGTGGGAAAGCGTGAGCGTGAGGTCGAATTCGTGCGGTTCGGGGATGTCGGTCGTCGATTCGAGAAAGCCCTCCTTTTTCACAAACGCGAACGTCTGCCGCGCGCCGCCAGGCCGCACAGTTTCGATGCTGACGTCCGACGGTTCGGGCAGAAAAGTTTTGCCGTGCTCCATAAACATGAGCCGGAAGACGGGCGGGACGCCGGTTTCAAATACCGAAAGATTCACGATGCCGTGGCCGGTGCGGATGATTTTCGTGTCGTCGTGCGGGTGCTCGTGCCCTTGTGCGTGATGCTCGTGTGCGGCGGCGGCCTGCGTGTCGCGGCGCGTGCGCCAAAACATCCAGAGCGCGAGGCCGGCGATGATGACCGCGGAGGCAAGCTGGAAATACGGCTCGGTCGTCTCGGCGTTCCACTGGCTGCCGTATTTCAGCGCCACCGCGGCGAGTGCCCAGATGATGAGCGAGTGCGAAAACGCCGCGGACAATCCGAGCAGCACCGCCTGCCAGACCGTCCCGCGAATCGCGACGATGAAGGCCGCCATCATCGTCTTCGAGTGCCCCGGCTCCAGCCCGTGCAGCGCGCCGAGGAGGACGGCGGTGGGGATGAAAAGCCAGGCGTGCGAGGTGCCCTGGGCCAGGGCTTGGGAGAAGTCGGTCATAGCGAGAATCATGGGATGGAGTATGCCCCTACCACCCATATCGACAAGAATGCTTTTTTGTGTTTCTTTCCGCAGCCCGGCTAAGCTCCGCCGATGACCAAGCACACGCACATTCACCCGCCCGCCGAAAAAAAGGCGCTGCAAATCCGCCTGCGCAAGATCGCCGGCCAGATCGCCGCGATCGAGCGCATGGTCGGCGAGGATTGCGACTGCCCCGACGTGCTCACGCAGGTGGTCTCCGTGCGCAAGGCGCTGAAATCCTTCGCCGAGGTCGTCATTCACCAGCACACGCACGAGTGCATTGCCGCCGCGAGCGATGCGAAGGAAGGCCAGCGCAAGCTCCGCGAGCTGCTGACGGTGCTGGAACGCTACGTGGAGTAGCGCGTTACTTGGACTCCGGCTTTTCAGAAGCCCACGCCAGCCCGCGGACGAGGCGCTCGGGGAGACGGTCGCTGTGGTGGCCGGGAGATTCGTAGAAGGTGACGGGCGCTTTCCGCTCGCGGAGGAGGGCGTGGATTTTCGCGGCTCCGATGTTTGCGCCGAATTCGTCGTGCTCGGCGCCGTCGAGATAGACGCGCTGAGTTGGCGCAAAGGCGTCGGGCTTTTGGCGGACGAGGGTGAGCGGGTCGAGCGCGAGCCAGCGCTGCCAGGTGTCCGCGCGCCAGTGGCCGGCGGCGTCGTAGAGCCAGTCGAAGCGGCCGGGTTGGCCGGTGGTCGGCGCGTAGTTCGCGCAGAGGCCCATGATGAGGCGCGCGGTGCCGTCGGCGGGAAGGCGCGCGGTTTTTGGCGGAGCCATCGCGGCGTCGAGTTCGGCGGGTGTGACGGCGCGGACGGACGGCTGCTCGACGAGCGCTTTGTGCGTGGTGTCGAAGTCGCTGTCGGGCGAGAGGGCGACGACGGCGGTGAATTTTTCGTGGTGCGACATGGCGAGCATAAGCGCGCCGTACGCGCCGCTGGAATGGCCGGCGATGATGCACACCGCTGCGCCGCCTTTCGTGAGCGCGGGGATGATTTCATCGGCGACGTAATCTGCGTAGTCGCCGGTCGCAGCGGAGTTGAGAAACTGGCTGCCGCCGTAGCGCGAACGGCCATCGACGACGGCGATGCGGACGGGCAGCCCGCGCGCCGCGAGCTGATCCACGACCTGCCCAAACCACGCGCCCGCGCCCTGCGCGATGGCGTCTTCCGACGAGCCGCCCCAGCCCGGCAGATACACGACCAGCGGGACGCGCGCGGCGTCTTTTGCATCGTCAGGAATGAAAACCGCGAGGCGTCGCGTGGCAGGATCGCCGAGCGGATTGCGGCGCAGTTTCGCGCTCGTGATTTCGATGACTTCGAGCCGCGCAGCCATGACTTCGCCCGCGGCGGCGAAGAGGATGGCGACGATGAAAATGCGGGCTTTCATTTCACGGTGCACCAAACGCCACAGCCTCGAACGACGGTCCCGGCGGAAGCGGGACTTTTTTCCACTCCGCGAAATCGGATGTCGCGTGGATGTTTCCACCCCACGAAAAACCGAGCGCGAGCACGCCCTCGCGCGCCCATGCGAGGCTGCACGGAATGCCGCGCGGTTCCTTTGCCCAAGCCACTCCGTCGGGCGATGACCACGCGCTTTTTCCGCCGCTGACGAGAAAGCGCGCGCCGGTCCACACGATGCGCTGGAAATCCTGGCCGGGTTCCGTTTCGCGCCGCTGCCACGTCTGCCCGTCGTGCGAGCTTTCGATGAGACCGTCCGGCCCGACGATGACCCAATGCCCGGAGCCGTAGGCCACGTCGCGCGCGGGCGGCGTGTCGAGCGCGCGCGAGGTGTAGCGTGTGCCGTCCTCGGTGGAAGCGCGCCAGCTCACGCGCTTCTTCGCTTCCCACAAATCGACGTCGCCGATGATGACGCAGCGCGGCCCGGCTTCGCCATCGCCCCACGCGGCGCGGCGCGCGTGGACAGAGCCTTTCCAGTCGAGCTTTTCGCCGGCCTCGAATTTCTCGCCGTCCGCAGACCACAGCAGCTCCGCATCGTGCCCGGCGATGAAGCGTCCGCGACCAAAGACAATCGTCGCCACGCGCCCGCGCGGTGCGGGCAGCTCCTGCCATTCCTTGCCGTCGTGCGTGGTGACGATGCGCCCTTTGCCCGCACCGCCGACGGCGATGAAGCGCCCGAGCCCGAACGCGACATTGAAAAGCACGTTGTCATCGTCCGCCGCCACATCGCTCCAGCGCGCGTCATTTTCCCAAGTCCTTCCGTCGTGTGAAGACATCCGCCGCCCGCCGTAGCCGACGGCGACGAAAAGCCCGCGCGCATCTTCCGCGCAGACGGGCAGGGCGAGAGCGAGGGCAAGGAAAATGGCGCGAATCTGCATGGCAACAAATGTGGGCGTTCACGTCTTGCCAAACATGGGCGGATTCTGCCAGCGTTTCGGCATGAACACCTATAGGAAAAACTCGATGGTCCGTTTCGTTGCAATCGCGGGCGTCTGCCTTTCGGGGCTGGCCGGTTCCGCACTCGCCCAGGCGGCTGAGCCCGACAATGCAAAGGCTCTTTTGGAAAAAGTGAAACACCGCGACCTCGAACGCCAGGTCACGGCCCGGCAGACGGAGATCGACCGCCTCGCCGAAGACCTCGCGAAAGGACACAAGGAGGCCGAAACGATGCAGGCCAACCTCGACACGACCGGCAACCTCCTCAAGGAAAGCGCCGCGCACCTCGACCAGCTCATCAGCCAGCGGAAGCGCCTCGAACAAGTCATGGAACTCACAACTCTGCGGATCGAAGCGGAACGGTTGAAGGCCGAGGGCCTGCGATTGCTCGGCGACGCGCAGGGCAAGGCGCTCATCGCGCTGACCAAACGCGCCGAGGAAACCGATGCTCGCGCAAGCCTCGGCGGAGCCGAACTCAAAATGCTCGCTCCCCCCGACGGCGCGCCCGTCTCGGATGCGCCGAGGGCACGTCCGGCGCTCACGGAGCTGCGGAAAAAACTCGCGCTCGCCGAGAGCGCCACGGCAAACGCGGAGAAGATCGCTCGCGACGGCATGCGGGCCGCTTCGTCCAAGCTGGAACTCGCGGACATCGCCGGAGTGAAAGCGAAACGGAAAGGTGCCGGCGCGGAGAGCGATCTGCCGGAGATCGCCGAGAAACCCGCGGACCTCAGCGAGAAGCAACCTGTGCCAGCGAAGAAGCCCGCGCCGGCCAAGAAGGCCGCACCAGCGCGATAGTCAGCGAAAAATTTCCGGTGACGGTGCCACCGGCTGCGTCGGAGGTCGCAACTGCCCGCGCGGATGTTTCCGTATTTGCACCGCCGCGCGGCTCCGTTTAACTCTGCGACCCCTATGGAAAAAGTCATCATTGTCGGCACCGGCTGCGCCGGGCTCACCGCGGCCATTTATGCGGCGCGCGCGAACCTCACGCCGCTCGTCCTCGAAGGCCACGAGCCGGGCGGACAGCTCTCGACGACCACGCTCGTGGAAAATTTTCCCGGCTTTCCCGAGGGCATCAACGGGCCCGAACTCATCATGGCGATGAAGTCGCAGGCCGAGCGTTTCGGGGCGCGGTTTGCGTATGAGGCGGTCGAGGATTTGGAGAAGGGCGACGGTTTTCTGCGGGTGAAAATCGACGGCAAATGGCAGGAGACGCGGACGCTCATCATCGCCAGCGGCGCGAGCGCGAAATGGCTCGGGCTGCCGCGCGAAAAGGAACTCGTGGGCCACGGGCTGACGAGCTGCGCGACGTGCGACGGCGCGTTTTACCGCAACGTGCCGGTGTGCGTGGTCGGCGGCGGCGACTCGGCGGCGGAGGAGGCCACGTTTCTTACGCGGTTCGCGAGCAAGGTGTACCTCATCCACCGGCGCGACGCGCTGCGCGCGTCGAAGATCATGGCCGAGCGCGCACTCGCGAACCCGAAGATCGAGCCGCTCTGGAACAGCGCGCCGACCGAATACCTGACCGACGGCGAGGGCGAAATGCGGGCGGTAAAAATCAAGGACGTGAACACGGGAGCCGAGCGCGAGATCGAGGTGAAGTGCGTCTTTGTCGCCATCGGCCACACGCCGAACACCGCGCCGTTTCGCGGCAAGCTGGACATGGATGAGAACGGCTACCTGCTCCAGCGCGAGGGGACGAAGACGAACATGTCCGGTGTCTTTGCGGCGGGCGATGTGGCGGATCACGTCTATCGGCAGGCGATCACCGCGGCGGGGCAGGGCTGTGCGGCGGCGCTGGATGCGGAGAAATATCTCGCGCAGTTCGAGCATTGATTTTGCAACGCAGAGGCGCAGAGACGCAGAGGGCGCAGAGAAATTCCGGCACCTGCGGTTTCCAATCTCTGCGTCTCTGCGTCTCTGCGTTTTCCACCGCCTTTTCCGCGTGAAGATTTGCGACCTCACGCAATTCTACTCGCCGGTGAGCGGCGGGGTGAAACGCTACGTTTCGGAAAAGGTGCGGCACATCCGCGAACGGACGGCGGGTGATGAGCATGTGCTCATCATCCCCGGCGAGCGGGATGAGATGATCGAGACCGAACGGGCGCGGACTTACACCATCAAGTCGCCGCTCATCTCTCGCACTTCGCGCTACCGCATCCTGCTGCGGCTGGAGGCGATCGAGCGCATTCTTGAAACGGAGCGGCCCGACCTCATCGAATGCGGCGATCCGTACCAGGTCGCGTGGAAGGCGGTGCATTCCGGCGCGGCGCTGCGGATTCCCGTCGTCGGTTTCTACCACTCGCACTTTCCCGAGGCCTACATCCGCACCGCGCAAAAATTCTGCGGGCGCACCGTCACGGAGTTTTTCCACGACTTCTCCCGCCGCTACATCCGCAGCCTTTACAACCGCTTCGAGCGCACCCTCGTCCCGTCGCCCGCGCTCGGCGGACTGCTCGCGCAGTGGGGTGTGCAAAACATCGCGCACACCGATCTCGGCGTGGATACCGCCGTCTTTCATCCGCATCCCGCGCCCGGAGAAAACGTGCGCGCCGCGCTCGGCATCCCGCCCGAGCGGACGCTGCTCCTCTACGTCGGCCGGCTCGCGCAGGAAAAAAACACGCACACGCTTTTCGCCGCGTTCCGCCAGCTCGCGCGCGCTTTCCCCGGACGCTTCCACCTGCTCGTCATCGGCGACGGATTGCAGCGCACCGAATTGGACACACTCGTCATTCGTCATTCGTCATTCGTGACCCATCTGCCGTATTGCGATTCCGCGCCGCAGCTCGCCGCGCACTACCGCGCCGCCGATCTTTTCGTGCATCCCGGCGTGCAGGAAACTTTCGGCCTCGTGACGCTCGAAGCGCAGGCCTGCGGCACGCCGGTCATCGGCATTCATGGCAGCTATATGGACCGCATCATCCACAGCGACCAGACGCTCTGGGCGCGCGAAAACACGCCCGCCGCGCTCGCCGCCGCGATCGAGGAAACGAGCCGTGAGGATCTCAAGCACAGCGGCGCGGCGGTCAGCCTGCTCGTCGCTGCGCAGTATTCGTGGGAGCAGGTTTTCACGCGCCTGTTTGACCTCTACCGCGAAGTCATCCACAACTACCGCCCCCGCTAAAATGGCCGACGAAAGAAAATTTGAAATCCGCAGCTTCCAGCCCGCCGACCGCGCGCGCATCCGCGAGCTGTGCTGCGAGACCGGCTTTCTCGGCAATCCCATCGACCCGGTTTTTGAGGATCGCGAACTCTTCGCCGACTACCTCACGGCCTACTACACGGACTGGGAGCCGGAGTCGTCATTCGTGCTCCTCGTGAATGGCGAAATCCGCGGCTACCTCATGGGTTCGCGCCGCCCGCTGCGGCAGCAGTGCTACGCATTTTACCAAAACGTGAGCCTGTTTTTGCGCGGCATTTTCCGCTACCGGCGCTACTCGGCGGCGTCGAAAAAATTCGTGCAATGGATCTTCCGCACCGCGTGGCGCGAGGTGCCCGCCGCGCCGCGCCGCACGGCGCATTTCCACATCAATCTGCTCGCCGACGCGCGGCAGGTGGCGACCTCTCGCGCGCTCGTGGACTCGTATCTCGCGTATCTGCATGCCTGCGGCGAAAAGCGCGTCTATGGGCAGATGGTGGTCTTCGAGGACCGGCGGGGCGCGAAGATGTTTGAGCGCTACGGCTTCAAGGTGCTGAACAAATCCGAGATCACGAAGTACCGCGATTTTCATCCGGAGCCGGTGTATCTCTGCACGGTCGTGAAGGATCTCGAGGTGAACAGCCAGTGCTACGCGAAAGCGCTATAGGAAAATTCGAAATCCGAAGCACGAAATCCGAAACAAAAACCCGAATTTCGTGAAAGGGGAAAACGGCTCGCTCCGCGCGAAGCGAATTGTTTGCACCGATTCAAATCTTTCGGATTTTGGCTTTCCCCCCCTACCCTGCGTTCCGTTGCAGCACGAGTGAGATCATCCGCACCAGCTCCTCTGTCAGCACGGGCTTGAAGAGGACGAGGGCGTCGATGCTTTTCAAAAAGGCCTCGACCTTGGGATTGTCGGCGTGCCCGGTGACGAAGATGAACCGCGCGGCCAGCTCGGGTTTGATCTTTTTCACCGCGAGGTAAAACAGGTCGCCGGCCATCTTCGGCATGAGCATGTCGCAGACGATCACGTCGTAGTCGATGGCCTGCACTTCGCGCAGCGCGGCGGCACCGTTGGGCTGCACGGCGACGACGAAATTGCGCGATTCCAAAAGCTCCTTCAGCGTGTCGGCGAGTTCGGCATCGTCGTCCACGAGCAGGATGCTTTTGATTTCGATTTCGTTTTGCGGCCGGGGGTCGGTGGACATGCGGCGCACGCTAGGCGGCGACTGTGCGGGTGTCAGGGACAAATTCGGCGGCGATTGTCGCGGAGATTTTCCAGTCGCGCCCGGTGGAGGGCTTCGTCTTAACTGCGTGGATGAAACGTCTCGTCCTCTCCCTCCTCCTCGCCAGCGCCGCAGTGACCGTCGTGCGCGCGGGCGATTTCCAAGGTGCCGCCGGTCTGCAGCTCTACAGCCTGCGCGATCTTTTCAAGACGGACGTGCCGGGGACGCTGGACAAGGTGAAGGCGTTTGG
>JANXSB010000419.1 GCA_025352865.1 Chthoniobacter sp.
CGCCTTTTCCGCGCCCTCGGCGCGCGACGGCGGCAGCACCGCGCCGCGGGCATCCAGAAAACGGAAGAACTCCGCGCGCAGCGCCCGCCCGTCGGATTCGCCGCCGATGACATTGCCCGCCAGCACCTCGCGCAGCTCGACCCGCGCATTGAGATACAGATCCGCGACATCGCCCTCCTCCAGCGCGGCGCGAATCCGTACCGATTTCGCCAGCGCCCGGCAGCGTTCCGTGATCGCCGCCAGCCGCGCCTCCTGCGCGCCGAGCAGCGCACCCACTTTGCTTTGAAACTCCTGCTGGAGATTCTGCCGCACGCCCGCCGCGAGATTTCGCTCCGCGAAATAAAGCACCACCGCCGTGACCGCGGAAACGGTGAGCATCATCGCCGCCAGCAGCCGCAGGCGGAAATTTCCGGCACCGGAATCCTTCCGCGGGCGCGGCGTGCTCACGGGAAATCCAGGTGCAGCGTCGCGCCGTTTTTCAGCTCCACCGCGCGCTCCAGCGTCGTCTTGCTGTTCACCCACGCCTTCAGCGTGTAGCGGCCCGCCGGCAGACCCGCGAGGCGGTAGCGGCCCTCGGGATCGGTGCGGACAAAGTGCGGCGTCTCCAGCACCAGGATGAGCCCGCGCATGTGCTCATGGATGTCGCAGTGCAGCGTCACCAGACCCGGCTGATCGAAGATCTGAAACGGCACCGGCGTTTCATTCGAGCGGTAGCGCCCGAGGTCGAAGCGCTTCACCGGCGAATAGGAAAAAATGTTGTGGTAGGTGTCGTCGAGGTTGGGGAACTCGACCTTCGTCCCGACCCGCACCGGCAGGAGCGGAGTCACGAAAACGAGGTCTTTCTGCACCATCTGCGCCGTGGGTGCTGGGGCCGCGCGGTCAAACGAACCTTCGAGATACACCACCGCCGTCGGCGGGTCCGTGGCGATGACGCCGCCCTTGGTCACGATCTCGTAGCGCTTGTTCATCACCGGCGCGGAGTGCGCCTTCGGCAATTCCACGCGTCCCTCGACCACCGTCTGCGCGTGCGCCGCAGAGCCCAGCGCGAGGAGCAGGGCGCAGCAGGGGAGGAGGGTGGAAAAATTCATCGCAGCCGTGAGCTAAGCAGCCCATGTGCCCGTGCGTGCCGGAAGGTCGCGGACTAACGGAAGTATTCCCACTTCGGCTGCTTCACCTCGGGGGTGAAGCCGGCTTCCAAGGCCCGCTGCCAGATGATCGCGAGGCGGGGGTGATTTTCCGCCGGGCGGAATTCATGCGGGCCGGCGGCGATGTCGCGCGGGCCGGTGTACGGGGTGCCGTCGAGCGTGCCGGTGACGGGTGGGCCGCTATCCCACAGCGCGTAAAGCGCGGGAACGGCGACTTGGAAGGCGACCGGCGCACCCGCTCCGACCGGCTCTTTCGCGAGCACTTTTCCCGCGACGCGCAGGTGCCCGACGGGGAGAAAATTCTCGCTCATAAAAGCCGCGGCTTTCTTCGGATACCAGCGGTCCTGATTGAGCGCGACCAGCGCCTTTTTGCCGACGATGTCGGCGGCGACGGTATCGGCGATGAGGCCTTTCTGGAGGCGGACGTAGGTCAGCGGTTCGGTGACGTAAAAAAACGCGCGGCGGCGGAAAACGCACTCGCCTTTGAAGTCCATGACGTAGTCGCCGGGCCGCGTCAGGCGCAGCGTGTCGCGGAGGATTTCGCGTTCGCGCACCGTGCCGTCGATCCACGGCGGACGCCCGCTGAGAATGAGCGCGATTTCGAACGCGCCGATGCCGGCGAGCACCGGCAGCGGATGCCAGCGCGTTTCCGCCAGCCACGCCAGCAGCGGCGCGGCGAGGATCGCGACGACGGGATAGAACGGGAGAAAATCCTGCCGCGTGAGCAGCGTCCAAAAGCTGTAGAGCGCGGCGTAATAAAGACCCGCGACGAGGAAGACGAAGACGCGCCGCCCGGCCAGCGCGCGCTCTGGCACGCGCCGCGCGATGCGAGTGGCGGCGAAGCCGAGAAACGGCAGCGCAAGCGGGAAGATGAGCCGCAGCCAGGCGGGATGATTCTTCGCATCCACGCCGGGCAGGATGTTGTGCTGGATGACGCCGTAGAAAAATTCTTTCCACGCGCCCTGCGCCGCGAAGAACGCGCACAGCGCCGCCGGTGCGAGCAGCGCGCCCGCCACCACCGGCCACGCCGCGCGCAGACTGCGGCCCGTTTCGCGGAGCGAAAAACCGCGCGCCACGAGCTGCGACGCGGCCAGTGCAGCTATCGCTGACGCGCCGAAAAGCACCGTCGTTTTCATCGACGCGCAAAAGCACAGCCCGAGCAGCACACCGCCCGCAAACCCGCGCCAGCACGACATCCGCCCGGTCACGAGCACCGTCAGCGCACCGAGCCAGAGCGGCGTCCAGAGATTGTCCGTGCGGTATTCCAACGCGGGAAAAAACCACCACGGCAGCAGCGCGATGATGACCGCCGCCCACAGCCCGGCGCGCGGCGAAAACAGCGCGCACGCGATTTTCCAAACACACCACAGGCAGACAAACCACAGCGGCACAATCGCGAACCGCATGAAGTCCAGGATGTCCGCTCGCTCGCCGAGCGCGGCGACGAGCGGGGAGAAGAGCAGGTGGAAAAGCGGCGTGTGGTTGTCGAAAAAATCGCGGTATTGGAGCAGGTGTTGCGTCCAGCCCCAGGTGGTGTGCAAATGCTGCGGCTCGTCGCTGTCGTAGCGGAAGCGGAAGATGTAAAAACAGCGCAGCGCGAGCGCGGCGAGCAGGAGCGCGGCGGCGAGGAGCCGCTCGTTTTTTGGAATTGCCGCGCCGCCGTTTCCGCCCGCGCTTTCACCGGTGTGAGGCGCGGGAGCGGAGGATGAAGGCATACGCTTCGTTCAATCGGAAATCGCGGGGATTGCCAACACGAAGGCGAGCGCACTTGGCATTTCCGCGCGCCGCGGGTAACTACGGGGCATGGCCGACACCCCTGAAATTCCCGAAGCCGCCGACCCGTTTGAAAAGCGCGTCGCCATCACCATCGCCGTCCTTGCGGTGATCCTCTCGTTCGTCGGCAACCTCGGCGACAACGCCAAGACCGACGCGATCATCAAGACCAACGAAGCCTCGAACCAGTGGGGCTATTTTCAGGCGAAAAGCATCAAGGGACAGATGGCCGCGATGCAGGGCGAACTGCTCGCCGCGCTCGGCGGCGCGCAGGCCGACGAGGCGCGCACGAAGGAAATCGCGCGCCTGCACGGCGAGACCGCGCGTTACGAAAAGGAAAAGGCGGAGATCAAAAAGGAGGCGGAGGATCTGCAGCGCGAGGCCAAGCACGACTCGGCGGTCAACGACCGCTGCGACCTCGCTTCGCTGATGCTGCAAGTCGGCGTGGTCATCTGCTCGGTCGCGATTCTCTCTCGCTGGCACGCCTTCTGGATCACCGGCGGCGCGCTCGGCCTCGTCGGCGCGATCGCGGGTGCCACGGCGTTTTTGATTTGAGCGATTTGTTTTTTGCGGATGAAAAACGCCGCGGAGAAGATCAAGTCGGTCGGCACCGTTACCATTTTCGCCGAGGCACCGGTGAGCAGGATGCGCAGGCGGATCGTCACACATTATTCGCCGCTGCTGCGGCGTAGGACAGAGCTTGCAGCGCTGGACACCTCCGCGTCATTGCCCTGAAATCCCGCTGTGAATCCGCTTCGCCGTTTCATTTTTCTCCTGCTCGCATCCACCGCGCTCGCCCATGCCGAGACGCCGCCGGACATCTTCGCTCGGGAGAACATCGTGGCGTGGTGCATCGTCCCTTTTGATATGAAAAAGCGCGGGCCGGAGGAGCGCGCGGAGATGCTCGATGGGCTGGGGATCAAGCGGCTGGCGTATGATTATCGCGTGGAGCACATCCCGACTTTCGATGCGGAACTCGACGCGCTGAAAAAGCATGGGATCGAGCTGACAGCGTGGTGGTTTCCGACGGTGCTGAACGACGAGGCGAAGAACATCCTGGCGGTCATTGAGCGGCACGGCGTGCATCCGCAGCTCTGGGTGATGGGCGGCGGCGGGCCGGTGAAATCGCCGGAGGAGCAGGCGCAGCGCGTGGCGCAGGAGGCGGCGCGCATCCGGCCGATCGCGGAGGCGGCGGCGAAGCTCGGCTGCAAAGTGGGGCTCTACAATCACGGCGGTTGGTTTGGCGAACCGGAGAATCAGCTCGCGATACTCGCGCAGCTCGGGCTGCCAAATGTGGGCCTCGTCTATAACTTCCACCACGGCCACGGGGAGATCGACCGCTTCCGCGAGCTGTGGCCAAAGATGCAGCCGCATCTGCTCGCGCTGAACATTAACGGCATGGTGCGCGACGGCGATAAAATCGGCCGCGGGACGATCACCATCGGCACCGGGACGGAGGAAGGCTGGATGCTGCGCGTGGTGCGCGACAGCGGCTGGCAGGGGCCGGTCGGGATCGTCGGCGACCGCCCGCAACTCGACGCAGAAGTGGCGCTGCGCGACAACCTCGCCGGACTCGAAAAACTGCGCGCCGAGCTGGCGCGCTGACTTTTTGAAACCACGGATTGCACGGATCACACGGATTTTCAGGAGCCAAAAATCCGTGAAATCCGTGAAATCCGTGCTCAAAAGAATGTGTCCACGAAATGCCCATGACGACCAGTTCATGCGCAAAATCTTCTGTTTCGTGAACACGTCCCCCGCTACATGTCCACGCCGTGCCCACATTTGACCGCACCAAGCCCTACAACGACCTCCCGCTTCTCCCGCCTGCGGCGCATCTCGAAACACCCGCCGTTTTGAAAGCCGCCATCCGCGCCAGCCGCAGTCTCGCCGAGCTGAAAGGCCGCACGCGCACGGTGCCGAATGCCTCAATCCTGCTCAACAACCTCGCCATCCAGGAAGCGCGGGCGAGTTCCGAGATCGAGAACATCTTCACCACCAGCGACGAGCTGTATCGCGGCCTGAGCGCGGATTCGCCGGAAGTCAGCCCGCACGCCAAGGAGGTGCTGCATTACAACGAGGCGCTCTGGCATGGCGCCGCCGCCCTGCGCGACCACCGCCCACTCTCCGCCGCGCTCACCATCGAAATCGTCCGCATGATCAAGGCCGACGTGCCCGGCATCCGCGCGCATCCCGGCGCGGATTTGAAAAACCGCGCCACCGGCGAAGTCGTCTATACCCCGCCTGACGGTGCCCCACACATCCGCACCCTGCTGGCCAATCTGGAGCAATTCATCAACACCACCGAGGACGACCTCGACCCGCTCGTGAAGCTCGCCGTGCTCCACTACCAGTTCGAGGCCATCCACCCCTTCTCCGATGGCAACGGCCGCACCGGGCGCATCCTGCTCATCCTTTTCCTCCTCCAGCAGCGCCTGCTCGAGCAGCCCATCCTTTTCCTCAGCCGCTACATCATCGAAAACAAAAGCCACTACTACCGCCACCTCCGCGACGTGACCGAGACCGGCGCCTGGGAGCCGTGGATTCTCTACGTCCTCCGCGCCGTCGAAAGCACCGCCGAAACCACCGTCCTGAAGATCGAAGCCATCGGCGACCTCCTCACCCGCCTCGTCGAGGAAGGCCGGCTCAAGCTGCCCAAGCGCACCTTTTCCAAGGAACTCATCGAGCAACTCTTCGTCCGCCCCTACTGCAAAATCCGTCATCTCGAAGAAGCCGGCCTCGGCAACCGCGTCTCCGCCTCCCGCTACCTCCACGACCTCGCCGCCGCCGGCCTCGTGGCCAAAGTGAAAGCCGGCAAGGAAATCCTCTTCGTCAACGAACGGCTGGTGAAGCTGTTGGCGAACTGAGGGGTAAAGGTTGATTCATGATCGGAATAATGGCGTGGAAAATCCGCAAACTCTCGCCCCTTTGCTTTTTGGCACTACATTCGACTTTCCTCAACCGTGAACAGTAGCGGTTCACTCGAGTCGTTCACGATTGAGAAGTAACTGACATGTTCGTCGTCTGGTAAATCACCATCGGGCTTTGGCTGGACTTGCGTCCGCCCATCGTAAATCCCGTGGTATCTGACTCCCGGTTTGCCCCAGTCACTTACTTTCATCTTCGCCCAATGGTTTGGGCGGATGTGGAAGTCGGCACTGCTTTCGCCGGGCCGCAACAGACAGGTGAATTTGAACGGATTGATTTCTTCCCATGGGATATGAGGACGAACCATCGGCTGCGAAGCCACTTGAGCGTCAGCCAACGCTTTCTGTCCCTCCGAGTACTGTTGCGCACTCTCGCCCAAACCATGTGAGCATAGGGAAATAAACAAGATAAGAGCTATCCCAGCAACAATCAGCAACAGGACAATAAAACCTTGGACTCTCATCGCCCTCTACCTTTCGTCGTCTGCACTGTGGATGTTAGTTGTCGCACCTGATTTA